>DATGDI010000084.1:0-4584 GCA_035310965.1 Methanomicrobiales archaeon | reverse complement strand
AAGCTCGGGAAGCAATGAGCGGTCCCCGGTACAGCCCGATGCTCGCCCGGACAGCGGAGGCCCCGTTCTCCTCCCCGGACTGGATCTTCGAGGTGAAGTGGGACGGGATCCGGGCCATCGCCTACATCAGGGAGACCCTCGCCCTCCTCTCGAGGAGCGGGAGGGATCTCTCCGGGCAGTTCCCGGAGCTCCGGGAGATCCGGGATCTGGCCCCCGGGACGGTCCTCGACGGGGAGATCATCGTCCTTGCCAACGGCCGGAACGACATGCAGGCCCTCCTGGGCCGGTTCCAGGAGACAGACCCGGAGAAGATCCGGTCAGATTCCCTCACCCTTCCGGCGACGTACGTGGCCTTCGACATCCTGGAGGCGGACGGAAAGCCCCTCCTGCGCCTCCCCCTCGAGGAACGGCAGAGGATCCTCGGGGAGAGGGTGAAGGAGGGAAAATACCTGGTCCGCTCCGTCTCCCTTCGCGGGGACGGGGAACCCTATTATGCCGAGGCGGTAAGACGCGGTCTCGAGGGCATCATGGCCAAGCGCCTCGGGAGCCCCTACGAGCCGGGGGTGAGGAGCGATTCATGGCTGAAGGTGAAGGCCCTCAGGACCTGCGACTGCGTGGTTTTCGGGTATACAAGGGGTGAAGGGGCCCGGGCCGGGACCTTCGGGGCCCTCGTCCTCGGGCTCTTCGACGACGGAAAGGCGGTGCCCGTGGGCAGGGTCGGCACCGGCTTCGACGGGAGGGACCTGGAGGGGATCCTCGCCTCCCTCGCCCCTTTCCGGTCGGAGAGGCCCACCCTCGCCGGTGCCGAACGAGGAGAGATCACCTGGACCGTTCCTCACATGGTGATCGAGGTTGCGTACCAGGCGGTGACCCGGGAGGGCCGGCTCCGCATGCCCCGGTTCCTGCGGATCCGGACCGACAAGGCTCCCGAGGAATGCACCGCCGATCAGCTGGGACCGGGCAGAAACCTGCTCCCCTACCGGGTGAAGAGAGACTTTGCCACGACCCCGGAGCCGAAGGGGAAGGGGTCACCAGGGCCTGAGGGGAATGCCTACGTCGTGCATGAGCATCACGCCCGGCACCTCCATTATGACCTGCGGCTGGAGCGGGAGGGGGTGCTCAAATCCTGGGCGGTCCCGAAGGGGGTCCCCGAGGTAACGGGGGAGAGGCACCTCGCCGTCGAGACCGAGGACCATCCCCTCGAGTACCGCACTTTCGAGGGGACCATCCCTGAAGGGGAGTACGGGGCGGGGACCGTCTCCATCTGGGACGCCGGGACGTACGACACCCTTGCCTGGACCGAGGGAAAGATCGAGGTGGTCTTCCACGGGAAAAGGCTCTCGGGCAGGTACGCCCTCATCCGTTTCCGGAGGCCCGGGAAGAAGGACTGGCTGCTCATCAAAACCTGATGGTTTTTCGAAATCCCCTCAATGAGGGGATATCTTGAAGGCCGGTGAAAAGTAGGGGCAAGCTTCATATCCCGGCATGGGATATCATCCCGTGCCGGGAGGTGGAGTATATGGCCTGTTCTGCCGGCGGACCCATGGAGATAACATTCCTCAATGTAGACGATGATGACACCGAATGCAAGGACTGCGGGAAGAAGTTCAAACGCCAGAGGAAGAAGGATCAATGCCCCGAGTGCGGCTCGGAGAAGCTGAGCCCGCTCTAGGGGCAATACCAAAATCCCTTTTTTTCCCAATCCAATGGTCTTCCCCCATCGCCAGGGAACGTGGGCCGGAAATACCTTTTTCCCTGCCATCCACACCGCCCCGCCGATACCGGAGGCTATAACTCCCCGGACATGGCATAAGGATCTGACAGTCCGCGGGAATCCGTGAAGAGGGCACCTCTGGAGAGGGATCATGTTCATCGGCGTCGACCATGGAACCACGGCCATCCGCTTCTCGTCCGGCGAGGGGGAGTTCAGGATTCCCAGGAAGGAGGCGGTGGACTTCGCCATCCGTGACCTGGAACGCCTCTGCCCACTCGGGGAGATCGAAGGGATCGCGGTTTGCTACTCGATGGGAGACAACTTCTCGGAGATCACTCCCATCGCGCTCCTCAGGAACCGCGGGGTGGTGAGCCAGGCGGGGGCCGGAGAGCACGTGGGGGGCGGAACCCGGGTCTTCGACGAGGTTCTCGGGAGCGGCCTCCCGGCGGTTGCCATCCCTGGCCTCCACCGGGGCTCCCCCACGGATCCCCGGTTCAAGGCCTATTCCCACCAGGCGAGCCCGGAGAAGATCGGGATCGCGTACGAGGTTCACCGGTCCCTGGGGGATGATTTTGTGGTCTCGGATGTGTCGTCGAACACCGTGAGCATCCTCGTTTCCGGTGGAAAAATCCGGGGGGCCATCGATGCCTGCATCTTCGCCCCGGGCACCACCCAGGGGGCGCTGGACGTGGATGCCATCCGGAGGATCGACGAGGGCGAGATCACCGCGAACCGGGCCTTCATGCAGGCCGGGGTGGAATTCACCGTCCCGGAGGAGGAGAGGCTCCGCACCCTTGCCCTCTTTTCGGCGATGGAGTGCGCGGCCCTCCGGGTCCTATTCCCCGGGGCCCCCGTTGCTCTCGCCGGGACCTGTGCCCCGGTCATCGCAGCGGAGGTGGAGGCCCTCCTCGGCGTGAGGCCCGCGGTCTTCGACGAGTGGTGTGCATCACGGGGCCTCGCCCGGATCGCCCGCGACGTCTTCGGCGGAAAGAGGGAGATCCTGGGGATCGGGGTGCGGAGATAGGGGACCGGCTTCTTCGGGAAAGTCGGCGGAACAGGACTTTGCCTTGTTGACAATCTAAAAACTCGTAACCAAGGCCATTGCACCGTCGTGCTCCCGGGAAACCAATCCTGCGAGCGGGTGTACGAAAGATTTAAGTAGACATAAATAGGTGTCTACGGAACTTTTAGCTCATGGCGCGGGAAGAACGCGATCTACAGAGGGCATATTCCGAGAAAGAGAAGTACGAGAAGCTCCTCTCCAACCTCGATGCCCTGAAGGGAAAGGGTGCGGTATCCGATGACCAGTATACCTCGATGAAGAGCGGGTACCAGAGAACCCAGGAGCAGGCGGTCGCGACCGTCAGCCAGCTGAAGATGAAGGTCACCCAGGAGATCCAGACGGAAGAGACGAATGTAGAGCGGCAGAACACGGAGCTCCAGACCCTTGACACCCGGTTCAAGGTGGGGGAGATCAAGGCAGACGACCTGCAGAAGGCAGAGCAACGTATCCGTGGAAAGATCCAGAGGTCCCAGGCCACCATCAAGGATCTGAACCGCCTCCTCTCAGCCCAGTCTTCGGCAGACGTCGGCGGGTACGTCGACGTAAAACCAGGCTCACGCTCCGGAGGTTCCGCCTCTCTCCCGGGCCTGTCCATCCCCGGTATCGGCGAGGCCCTCTCGGCAATTCGCGGGACCTCGCCCTCGGATTTTACCGAGATCCGGACGGACACGCAGGAGATCCTGACACCCTCCCGGGAACTCATCGGCCCGGCCGGCGGAGTGCTCCTCTTCATCAGCCTCTTCCTGCCCTGGGTATCGGTCTTCGGGTTCGGGGCGAACCTCTTCGCCATCAGTGGGCTGTACGGGGCCATCTGCCTCCTCGCCGCCCTCGCCGGTATCGGGTCTGCCTTCCTCGTGAGGGAGAATGCCCGGGGGACCGCCCAGTTCGCAGGGGGTGCCATCGCCCTTGTCGTCATCATCCTCGGCTTCTTCATCGACCCGAGAACCATCACCCAGTTCGGTACCCTCATGTCCTTCCTCGGTATCGGCTTTTACTTCTTCGTCATCGCCACCCTCATGATGATCGTCGGCGGAATCATGGAGCTCGGGAAGCGGTGACGGGGCATGGAAAGGAATACTCTGTGGAAAGGAGCCTTCGTCCTCGCAGTCACCGTGCTCCTCCTTCTCCTTTCCGGCTGCTCATCCACCGGCGGTTCCACGGGCCTCAAGTCGGGATCGAATTCGGTTGTGGGCACCTGGAAGGCTGACACGTCGCAGGGGGCCACCACCGCGATAACGGTCGTGACGTTTCGTGCCGACGGGACGGGGCAATACAAGTTCGACTCGACGACCCCGGGCTATTCCCAGATGGACTGGCATATCAGCTATCCCTTCACCTGGCGGGTGACGGATGAGAGTTATGCAGGTTCATACGTGAAGGCCATCGGCATTGTTGATGATAAAAATCTCCCGGGTCCCCAATTCATTTACGATACCCAGCGGGACAGGTTAACCCAATCAGCCCAACCCTTTGTGAGAGTATCATAACTTTCCCCCTTTTCTCCCCTGGAACTCTCGCGTTTTGGACAAGGCCGGATGGATACGGTTCATTTCCCGCCGCCGGGGACACGCAAACAACAACAGATAAATAAGATATTTTTAAAACACCCTTTCCGGTGTGGAATCATGGTGAGAGAGGAGAGGGAGCTCCAGGCCCAGTTCTCGAAGAGGGAAAGGACCCGGAAGCTCCTCGATAACCTGGAGAAACTCAACAGCACCGGCTCCCTGGGCCCCGAGCAGTATGCCCAGATGAAGAAGGGCTACGAGGGTGCCATCGCCGAGGCCGGCACCGGTATCGGGAGTATCAA
>DATGDI010000083.1:0-12052 GCA_035310965.1 Methanomicrobiales archaeon | reverse complement strand
CCCCGAGAGCACACCCAGAGTAAAACGAGGATATCCAGGCAATCCTGATTCGGATTTTCCCATAACAGTTACTCCCTTTCTTCGCGTGAAATAACCCCAAACTTCTTTCATCCCCCAGATCCAAACATCGTGTCATGGTATCCCGGTTCCGGCGCTACGGGCAGATCGCGGATGTGCTCGTGAAGTATGGTTTCGGGATCGCTCTCGACGAGCTCTTTCCCGGGGTAAGGAAGTGGAAGTTTTTCGAGAAGCATTTCCCCGAGCAGCGGCCGGTATACGAGCGGATGAGGCTCGCCATCGAGGAGCTCGGGCCCACCTTCATCAAGTTCGGGCAGATCGCCTCCACCCGCACCGAGATCCTCCCCCCGGAGCTCATCCGGGAGCTCCACCAGCTCCAGGACCGGGTGGCGCCCGCCCCCTTCTCCCGGGTGAAGCCCGTTTTCGAGGAGTATTGCGGCTGCACCGAGGATGTCTTCGAGCAGATCGATGAGGAGCCCGTCGGCTCCGCCTCCATCGCCCTCGTCTACCGGGGTGTCCTCAAGGACGGGACGAAGGTCGCCCTCAAGGTC
The DNA here is from genome assembly GCA_035310965.1 of Methanomicrobiales archaeon. Lineage (GTDB taxonomy): Archaea > Halobacteriota > Methanomicrobia > Methanomicrobiales > JACTUA01 > JACTUA01. The sequence continues at coordinate 11,483 of DATGDI010000083.1, read as the reverse complement.
CAGCGGCCGGGCATCGCCGAGGTCATCGAGAAGGACCTCGTCATCCTCCAGGCCCTCGCAAAGAGGGTGGAGGCGGTCTTCCCCGACCTCAGGGTCTACAACCCCACGGGCATCGTAGAGGACTTCTCCCGGCAGATCCGGAAGGAGCTCGATTTTGTCCGCGACGGGAAAAACGCCGAGCGGCTCGGGCAGAATATGAGGGACGTGCAGGGCGTCCGGACACCGAAGATCTACTGGAAGTATTCGGGGGCCCGGCTCCTCGTGATGGAGTACGTGGAGGGGGTCCGGATCGACGACGCCAACGGGATCCGGGGGTTCGGTATCAGCCCCCGGGAGATCGGGACCCGCGGTTTCTACGCGTACATGAAGCAGATCTTCGAGGACGGTTTTTTCCATGGCGATCCCCACCCGGGGAACCTGATCGTCACCCCGAAGGGGGACCTCTACTTCCTCGATTTCGGGATCATGGGGATCATCCACCCCGGGAAGAGGCTCATCTTCACGAACCTCCTCGCCTCCATCCTCCAGAACGACGTGGAGACTCTCCTCCGTTCCCTCGAGAGGCTCGGTGTACGGGTCCGGGCGGAGGACATGGATAACCTGAGGGACGACCTCTACATCGTGCTCATGGACTACAGCGAGTACAGGTTCAAAGAGGTGAACATCTCCCAGGTGATCCAGGAGCTTTCCGATGTAATGAGACGGTACCAGATGCAGGTGCCCATGAACCTCATGCTCATGCTCAAGGTGATCATGATGGTGGCGGACATCGGGAAGAGCCTCGACCCCCAGTTCAACTTCAGCTCGTACGTCGAGCCGTACATGGGGGATCTCGCCGAGAAGGAGTACTCGGGGCGGAAGGTCCTCTCGAGAGCCCGCGAGTCCGCCCGAACCGCCATCGAGGGGATCGCCGAGCTTCCGCTGAACATGAACTCGGTCTTAAAAAGGCTCTCCACCGGGTCTCTCCGGGTCGAGATCGCCGAGGAGGACCTCCGCCGGGTCCAGCACATCTCCGACCGGGCGAGCGATCGGATCCTCGTCGGGCTTATCACCGCGGCCCTCGTCGTTGGCTCCTCCATCGTCATCTTCGCCTCGGGGACAAGCATCACCGGCCCCCTCCTCTTCCTCGCGTACCTGGGGTATGCGGTTGCGGTGATCATCGGCTTCATCGCCCTCTACTACAGCCTGAAGTGAAGGCAGGCCTTTTCATCCCTGCTCAGGAAGACCCGCCATCCGCCTTCTTTTCCCGATCCGGAGGGGAAATGCCCCCCCCTTCCCCGGATTACCGGAGAGGGGGAAGGGACGGAACCGCACCCCTTTAAATAGGAAGTCCAGGATCCGGCCCCGAAGGCGAAAAAACGACCGTAAACGATTTATAATCCCGGGAGCGATTCTCAAAGGCCCATGCGCTCGTCTCTTCCGGTACTCCTGGTGCTCCTTCTCGTGGGGATCGCATACCCTGCCCTCGCTGCAGAGGGGAACCGGGTGGGGTACGTCACCTTCGAGGAGGCGAGGGTCCAGCTCCTCGACGGGAACGCCCGGGTAGACGTGGACTACTCTGTCGACCCGGGGATGGGCCTGATCATCCTCCTCTTCGGCTCGGGGGATCTCCAGAAGAAGATAGAGCGATCCCTCAATTTTCCCTCGGCAAGGCCCGAGGAGGTCGGCCTCACCCATGCCGTCTTCCTGGTGGACCATGCCGCCGAGGACTACGGGGACCATGCCTACTGGTTCCCCGGTCACCGCTTCGGGGTGACCTTCCCCGCGGTGGAGGTCAGGGCTCCCGGATACTCCCTGTTCTTCCCCGACGCAGGGTCGATCCCGAAGAGTTTCGGGTACTTCTCGGCCGGGTCGTAAAAGGTTTCTATTCTGCGGATGTCCCGGTCTTTTCCCTGGTCCACCGGCCGACCAGGGACTGGGCGTACACCCCGATGATGGCCACGAGGAGGCCCCCCACTACCGCGAGGGTGATGAACTGGGAGCCCTGGCTCGGGGTATAGGGAAAGGTGAGGAGGTTCGACACCGAGAGGGTGTAGACGCTCGCCCCGTAGGCGATGAGCCCGATGGAGCCAGCAAAGAAGGGGAGGACGATGGTCCTCGCGAGGCCGGCCGGGTCGTTCATGTATACGTCGATGACCTTCCCGGCGGTGATGATGAGCACCGAGGCGGTGAACCAGCCGAGGGATCCATAGAGAAAGGAGATGACATAGAGGAAGATGCCCATGGTGAACTCGGAGGTGTAATTCTCGAACACCGAGGCCGAGCCGAGAACGATCCCGATCACGGCAAGGACGATGGCCGAGATGGAGGTGACGAAGGAGAACCGCCCCTTCTCAAGGGAGGACTGGAGGGAGGAAAACCCCGCGCCAAAGGCAGAGTCGACGCCGAAGACCCGGAAGAGGATGTAGACGCCGACCACCCCGAGGACGATCACCGTGGCCCCCTCGGGGTACCCGAGGAGGGTTGCCACGGCGAAGAGGAGCATGGCGAGGCCGATGGGGGCGAGGAAGACCCGGGAGACCTTCGGGTCGTCGATGAGCTTCTTGATGGTGTAATAGGAGGACTCGAGGTTCGGCATCTGGGAGACGATCACCCGCCGGACCGAGGCCACGGGGATCCTCGACTGGACGATGGGGAGGACGTACTCGTCCTCGGCCCCGTCCGAGACGAGGATGCATGACCCGGCGCCGGTGAGCCGGATCACCTGCTCGAGGTCCGCGGCCATCTTCCGGTCCCCCTGGATCATGTCGAGGTGGTCCCCGGCGAGGACGGCGATGGCCACGCCTTCCCCTCTCCGGGCCAGATCGTCGTAGATCCGGATCCCCTCAAAGATGGCATTCACGTCCGAATCCTCCGGGTCGGCGAGGGCGAGGGCCGTCGCCGCCCCGAGGCAGGCCTCCCTCCCGATGACCGGGCTTTCGATCTTTGCCTTGTACCCGATATCATCGTCCCGGTCCACACAGAGGACGAGGGTCTTTTTCTCCGGCATTCTCTTCAATAGACGTTATCGACGCGAACCTATATAAGCATCGGGCAGCCGTTTCGGGAAAATAGGCGAAAAAAAGGGTATCAGATGAGCTTTGAGCGCTGGAGGAGGAGGATATCGTCGGTGGTGAGCTTCTCGCCGCCCCGGAAGAGGTTGAAGATCCGCTCGGCCTCCTTCCTCACCTCCTTCTGCTCCTTCGTGACCTTGGCCTTTGCCGTCTTCTTCCGGAGGCCGCCGATGACCTTGTCGAAGTCACGGAGCTCCTTCTGGCAGGCGATGAAGAACTTGTGCTCCGCGTCGGCCGCCTCCTGGGCCTCGACGAACTGCCGGTGGACCGCGTCGGCGGACTCCCGGGACTTGTCCGCCTTCTTGTAGCACTCCACCATGGCGTCGTGGTGCTTCTGGGCGAGATCCGCCATCTCGGTCACCTTGGCATGGAGATCGGAGGCCTCCTTCCGGAAATCCCGGGCCTGGGTGAGCTTGGACCGGATCTCCTTGTTCTGCTCGAGCTCGGCCTCCTGCTCCTTGATGGACTCCTTCATCTGCTTGATCTTCTCGATGAGCTCCCGTTCCTTGTCGGTGGTGAAGACCTCGGTCTGCTGCCGGAACTCCATGAACTCGACCTGCTTCTGAAGCTCCTTCAGCCCCCGGTTCCGGAGGGTCCCGTGCTCCTTCTTGTAGGCCTCGATCTCCTCGAAGAGCTCGTTGGCCTTCCTGTTCAGATCGTTCCTCTGCTCCTTGAGGCCCTGGACCTCGGTGTTGTACTTGTCCCGGAGATCCTTGTTCTGCTGGGCCTCCTCGACGAAGCCCCGGGTCTGGGTGTTCAGGGCGTTCCTCTCGCCGGCGAACTTGCTCGCCTGGGCGTTCAGCTCGTTTCTCCGGGTCTTGTGCTGCTCGGATTCCGCAAGGGTCTTTTTCCTCTTCTCGATGAGATCGTTCATCATCTTCCTTCATCCTCAACAGTCGGTACCGGTTCTCGACCCCACGCAGGGACCGGTGACGTGATCCTGCCGCCCGGGCAGGAAACGGGAGCATACCAGGAGAAGAGCGCTATCGGCACGAACGGCCTCGGGGTGGCCGTCCCTCCGATGTTCATCTGGCGGTGCATGGTGTTCAACTCCCGTTCCTGCGTGCGCCGGACCCCTTCCTGCACGCGAGACCTGGCATCACACGCATAAAAGGCGGTATCACGCCAGGATTCTGCATATGTAAAATGCCTTTTTGATTCTTAAGGATTTCGAAGAAAGGAAGGAGAGTGGGGGGATTTAGATGAAATCGATGAGGCCGCCGCTCTTCCGGTCCCCGCGGGTCGTGGTCTCCCGGGTCGCGGCCGCCGCCTTCTGCGGGACGGCTGTGTGGGTGACCTTTGCCGCGGTCTCTGCATAGGGCCCGAGGACCTGGGCGGACCGGACGCCGGTCATGATGGCCATGACCCGGACCTTGCCCTCGAACTCGTTCCGGATCCGGGCGCCCCAGATGACATCCGCGTGGGGGTCGAGCTCGTAGGTGAGGGACGAGGCGATCTCCTCGGCATCCGCGAGGGTGAGGTCGTTCCCGCCGGTGATGTGGATGAGGGACCCCGTCGCGCCCCGGTAGTCAATATCGAGGAGCGGGTGGTTCAGGCACTCGTGGACCACGGACTCGGCCTTGTTCTGCTGCTTGGACTCGCCCACGAGCATGACCGCGACGCCGCCCTTGGACATGATGGCCCGGACGTCGGCGTAGTCGAGCTGGATGAGGGACGGCTCGGTGATGGTCTCGGAGATCCCCTTGACGGTCTCGGCGATGAGCTGGTCCATGACCGAGAAGGCCTGCCCGATGGGGAGGTTCGGCACATAGGAGAGCAGCCGGTTGTTGTCAAGGACGATGACCGAGTCGGCCGCCTTGGAGAGCCCCTCGAGGCCCTCCTCGGCGCGGAGGAGGCGTGCCTTCTCCACCTGGAAGGGGTAGGAGACCATTCCAACGACGATGGCACCCTGGTCCTTCGCGATCTGGGCGACGACGGGTGCCGACCCGGTACCGGTACCGCCACCCATACCGGCGGTGACAAAGACGAGGTCCGCCGACTCCATCAGGCTCTCGAGGGTCGGGCGGGCCATCTCGGCGGCGCGCTTCCCGATGTCCGGGTACCCGCCCGCACCGAGGCCCTTTGTCAGGGACTTCCCGATGAGGACGCGCTTTCCCGCCTGGATCATGTCCAGGTGCTGCTTGTCGGTGTTGATGGCGATGGTCTCGGCGCCCTGGATCCCCATGTGGTAGAGCCGGTTCACGGTGTTGTTTCCCGCGCCACCGCACCCGACCACGAGGATCCGGGGTGCGCCGATGAAGTCATCGGCCTCGGTCGTCTTGGTATCGGTCTTTTCGAGTTCTGCATTCTTTACGGCTTCATCAATCAGGCTCTGCATACCATTTCCTCCTAGACGTTGAATGAAACCTGGTCGCTCTCCTTGATGACGCGGCTCGCATGCTTCTCCACGAACTCCCTGACCGCGTAGCGCACGGCCTCGGAGACGGTGGGGAACTCGCCGGCTGAGACGAGCTTCTCCAGCATGTCCACCTGCTGCCTTGGTAAGCGGATGGTGACCCGTTCCATTTTCATCACTATCTGACACTTGGCTGCTTTATGTCTGCTTTGTGTCAGACATCTGTGCTACAATTGTCCGTCAAGCGGATAAAAATTGATTTGTTTGTAAGTATTTAAACCTTCTGTCCGGGAACCAGGCCGAATTCCATATTCTTTTAAGTTAGTATTTTCAAATACTTCCCGGTTAGGGAAGGCCGTTCCATCAGGAGAAGGCACTTCCTGTTTAGGGAAGTTTCCTTCGCATCAGGGAAGGGAGTCTTCCCGTTTAGGGAAGTTGCCTTCCCATAAGGGAAGGTTGTCTTCCCGATTGGGGAGGAGACCGTGAAAAAGGAGTTACCGGAGAGGGTCGTCCATGGAGGCACTTTCCTCTGGCACCAGGGGAGGTCGGGGATTCCCCTCCTGGACTTCTCGGCGAACCTGAACCCCTTCCCGCCTGATATCTCCTGGAGTCCAGACCCCTCTGTCCTCGCCTCCTACCCTGATGACCGGTACGAGGCCCTCCGGGAGACCATCGGGAGGACTTTTCACCGCTCCCCGGAGGAGGTAGCGGTGGGGAACGGCTCCATGGAGATCATCCGGGTCTTCTGCCAGGCGGCCTTCTCCCCGGGCGACCACTTCCTGGCCGACCAGCCCACCTTCGGGGAGTACGATCTCTCGGCCCGGCTGGCCGGTGCCCTCCCGGTTTCTGAACCGGGCCGCGCGCGGGTCCGGTTCCTCTGCAATCCCAACAACCCGACGGGGGCCCTCCTCCCGGCGGATCGCGTGAGAGGTATCCTGCCGCAGGTCCGCGCCGGGCCCGGCATCCTGTTCCTGGACGAGGCCTTTATCGAGCTCTCGGACCCCGGCCAGAGCCTCATCCGGGAGAGGGACCCGGCCCTCTTCCTCCTCCGGTCCCTGACGAAGGCCTTCGCGGTCCCGGGCCTCCGGTTCGGGTACGGGTTCGGGGATCCCGATCTCGTCGCCCGGATGGAGGTGATCCGGTCCCCCTGGTCGGTGAACGCCTTTGCCGAGGATTTCGCCCTCCTCGCCTTCAGGTACTATGACCGGCTGGAGGAATCACGGCAGAGGATCACGAGAGAAAGGACATGGCTGGAGGAGAAGCTCCGGGTCCTGGGACTTGCCCCCTCTCCCTCGAAAGCGAACTTCCTCCTCGTGCCCCTGAAGATGCAGGCCTCCTCCCTCACCGCCCGGCTCCTCGAAAAGGGTATCCTCGTCCGGGACTGCACCTCCTTCGGCCTCCCGGACGCCATCCGGATCGCGGTCCGGAAAAGGGAGGAGAACGAGCGGCTCATCGAGGCCCTCACCGCATGCTTGCGCTGATCCTCGCGGGTGGGGAGGGATCCCGGCTCGGGCTGGGAGAGAAGCCCCTCGTCGACATCTGCGGAAAGCCCATGGTTGCGTGGGTTATCGATGCCTTCACGGGTGCCGGGCTCGAGGTTGCGGTGGTGGCATCCTCCCGAACCCCCATGACCCTGAACTACCTCCGGGCTCAGGGGATCCCATTCTACCGTGCGCAGGGCAGGGGGTACGTGGAGGACATCGTGGAGGCGGTCACCACCCTCGAGGTCTCGGCCCCCCTCTTCACCTCGGTCGCCGATATTCCCTGCCTCCGGCCGGATCATGTGAAGAAAATAAGGGAGGCCTACCTCTCCCAGGAGAAGCCGGCCCTCTCCAGCTGGATCCCCCGGGACCTCTGCCCTGTGGGCGGGTGCCGGACAGGGTATACCGAGATGGTCGACGGGGTTCCCTCGGCCCCTGCCGGGGTGAATGTCCTCCTCGGTGAGAGGATCCGGGAACCCCAGGAAGAGCACCGGCTCCTCCTCCATGACCCCGCCCTTGCATGGAACGTGAACACCCCGGAGGAGCTGGAGGCGGTGCGGAGGGTGGTGTGCGGAGGGAGGTTTCGAGAGACGAAGTTGCGAGAAACCGACCTGGAGCAACCCGCCATCAGGCGGGGTGCGACCCGAATGAGGAAGCGGAAGATCGCGGTCACACCGCTGGACGGTCCCATCGAAGAGCTGGTGGGGAAGACTGACCAGAAAACCCTGGCAATCTGGGCTGCCGACTGTGCTTCCCGTGTCCTGCCCCACTTTGAGGAGAAATACCCGGGAGACACCCGTCCACGAAACGCGATAGAAGCGCTCAGGGAGTGGGTAAGTACCGGCATGTTCAGGATGGCCGATGTCCGGAGAACTGCCCTTGCGGCTCATGCAGCCGCCCGTGACGTGCAGGACGATGATGCAGCCCGTTCTGCTGCCCGTGCCGCAGGCCAGGCGATGGCAACGGCTCATGTCCCCCGGCACGCTCTCGCCGCTGCGATGTACGCCGCAACCGCTGTCAGGGATGCTGCCGATCCCGCTGAATCCGATAATGCCACGATCAGGGAACGTGAGTGGCAATACCGTCACTTACTCGGACTGATGGAAACAGATATCCCCTAATGGCCCGCCGCGGTGTCCTCTGTCACGGGACCGGTGATCTTCGATATCTGTCGATTCTCGGAAGGATCCATTCCACGGTTGAGAATCCTCGGTTTCCGGGAGAGGATCCTCCGGGATTAACCATATTAACCATCCAAACCGACGTCTAGGCATGGAAGCCTCCCGGGAGATCGAGCTCGAGGGCCATATCATCGACTCGGGGATCATGACCCAGGTCTTTGACCGGATCATGGACATGGAGGGGAACTTCGAGATCCTGGAGTTCGACGTGGGGAAGCGGAAGACGGATCCATCGTACGCGAAGCTCCGGGTCAAGGCCCGGGACGAGACCAAACTCTCCCTCATCCTCTCCGAGCTCCACCGGTTCGGGGCCCGGCCCGTGGAGATCGAGGACTGCCACCTGGTCGCCGCCGAGGGGAACCGCATCGCCCCCCGGGACTTCTACTCGACAACGAACCACCCGACCTTCATCCGCCACGAAGGGGAATGGATCCCCGTGGACGAGATGAAGATGGACAGCCTGGTGGTCTTCGACGCAAAGACCGGGCGGGCGGTCTGCAAGACCCTCTCCAAGCTCCTCGCCGGGGAACTGGTCGTGGTGGGGGAGGACGGGGTAAAGGTGGTGCCCCCGGCCCGCCCCCGGAAGCAGTCCCTCTTTGAGTTCATGCACGGCACCGTCTCTCCGGAGCGGCCGAGCGAGGCCATCATCGCCCAGATCGCGAAGGAGATGATCGAGCTCAAGCGGAAGGGCGGAAAGATCATCCTCGTGGGGGGCCCGGCCATCATCCACACCGGGGCCTCCCCGGCCCTCGCGAGGATCATCCGCATGGGCTACGTCGACGCCCTCTTAGCGGGAAATGCCCTCGCGGCCCATGACATCGAGTACAGCCTGGTAGGGACGTCCCTCGGGATGGACCTTTCCACGGGAAAACCGGTCATCGGCGGTCACTGCCACCACCTCCAGGCCATCAGCGAGGTGATCCGGGCGGGGTCCATCCGGGACGCGGTGGAGAAGGGGGTCGTGAAGAGCGGGATCATGTACGAGTGCGTGAAGAAGGGGATACCCTACGTCCTCGCGGGGTCCATCCGGGACGACGGCCCGCTCCCCGACGTGATCACGGACGTGGTCGCGGCCCAGGACGCCATGCGGGAGGAGCTGAAGGGCTGCGGCATGGTTCTCATGATCGCGACCCTCCTCCACTCCATCGCCGTGGGGAACTGCCTTCCCTCCTCGGTAAAGACGGTCTGCGTGGACATCAACCCGACCTCGGTCACGAAGCTCATGGACCGCGGGACCCAGCAGGTCATCGGGGTCGTCTCCGACGCCGGTACCTTCCTCCCCCTCCTCGCGAAGCAGCTCGAGATCCAGTCGGGCGGGGTCAGCCGGTAAGGGGCATGCACCAGGGGCGCTCGGCCCCGAGGATGAACTCCCACTCCTTTTTACACCCGCAGTCCATGCCGAGGAGGGCGTCGAGGAGTGTCCGGTCCCCCGAAAGGCTGTAATCCCGGATTCCCCTGACGAGCTCATCGTCGCAGGACGGGCAGTTGTGGGGCCCGCGGGGCGTCCCGCCGCCGACCGGATCGCAGGTGACCGGTACGCCCGCCCGGGAGAGGGCGAGGATGACCGACCAGAGATAAGGGGGGCGGTAGGACCGGGCCCGCCAGAGCCGCTCCACCTCCGTACCCCGCTGGACGGTGCAGGGATTGAGGGAGATGGCATCCGCATGGGATGCGGCATCATGAACCGACCGGACGACGTCTCCGATGGCCTCCTTTTCGGTCAGGTACGGGGGTTTCTGGAGGAGGTAGGCCTTCACCCCTGCGCCTGCCTGGTGGGCGGTGCGCGATGCATCCACGAAATCGGCGAAGCTGAACCCCTTCATGATGCTCTTCTCGCGGATCGCGTCATCTGAGGTCTCAAGCCCGATGGCAACTGTGAAGGAGACGGGGCCGGTCCCGGAATCCAGCTCCTGCAGGCATTCCCCCACCGTCTCCCCGGTGACAAACTCCGGCCGGGTCTCGACGATGATCTCCCTGCCCCTGAAGGCACGGAGGATCTCCCTTCTCGCCTCCGGCGGCACCTCTCCCGGGTCGAGGAAGGAGCCCGAAGTGAAAATCTTCACGATCCCGTAGTCCTCACCTGCGAATCGCTCGGCGACCCACCCGAGCTGGGCCCGAATCCGATCCGGGAGGGATACCTCTTCCCGGGGGTACCTGAAGTGCCGGTACCCGCACATAAGGCACCGGTTCCACCCGCACCCGCCGCTCTTCAGGATGAGGGTGAGGGCGGGGACCACCCCGGTTCCCCGACGTTCCCGGTCGATCCAGGCCGCAACCGGCCGCTCGGTCTGACAAGAAACCATTTATTCCCGGTAGTTGGATGTGTACCTATGAAAAGGATTGCCTGGATACTGCTCGTGGGGGTGTTCCTCGTCGGTGCCGCACAGGCAGCCTATGTCGAGCTGAACGCTCCCAGCGAGATCAACGTCGGCCAGACCCTGGACGTGACCGGGACGTCCATCGGGCTCTCTGCGGGGTTCTCCACCGATCTTATCTTCTACCGGTACAGCGGGTCTAAAATAGAGATCGCCCGGACCCGGATCGTGGTCCAGGACGGGGGAGGGTTCTCCGCGAGGTTCAGCACCGACGGTCTTTCGGCAGGGACCTACCTCCTCGAGCTTGTCGATCCCATGACCGGAGGGAATGCCCAGTTCGGAGGCCAGGTGAAGAATATCATCTACGTCACCCTCATCAACCGCCAGGGGAATATTACCATTACCTCCCCGTATTCCCAGTCTTTCACCGGCCTTCTGTCCATCCGAGGGTCTATCCGGGATGCACGAAATTTCGGGACCCAGCTCCAGGTAGACCACAACGGGAGGACCATCTTCGGGCCCTTATACGTCGCCACCCTCAACGATGCATTCTCGACGGACATACCCATCACGGAAGGGGGGATCTACACCGCATATTTCTCTGATTCCCATGGTAACATCGGATCGGCCCAGTTCACCGTCTCGCAGCCGGTCCATACCACGGTCCCCACCACCATCGCCACCACGATAAAAACATCCGTGGCATCCACCACACCTCCGTTGACATGGACACCTCCCCCGACCACCCAGAAGAGCCCGCTCCCCGCCCTTCTGGCCCTCATCGCCCTCGCCATGGCCCTCCCGGTCATCGCCAGGCGGAGGTAATCCCAATTTTTTGGGGCCTTGAAAGCTTTTTACGCGCCGGAACCAACTCTCTGAGGGAGCCGGGGTAGTCTAGTCCGGAAAGGCGGCGGCCTTGAAAGCCGCTGGTGCCCAGCACCTCGGGAGTTCAAATCTCCTCCCCGGCGCTTTTCGGAGAGAGGAGGAAGAGAGTCATGTGCATCGCGATTCCCGCCGAGGTCGTGGAGCTGAAGGGAAATAACGTCGGGGTGGTGGACTACGGTGACCTCAGGCAGGAGGTCCAGCTCGACCTCGTG
>DATGDI010000082.1:0-4410 GCA_035310965.1 Methanomicrobiales archaeon | reverse complement strand
CGGCGCGGAGAGCGGCGAGCTCGTCTTCACCCGGAATACCACCGAGGCGATCAACATGGTAGCCCTCGGTCTCCCGTGGCAAAAAGGGGACCGGATTGTCACCACACTCCTCGAACACCACAGCAACCTCCTCCCCTGGATGCGCCTCAGGGACCGGGCCGGGATCGACCTCCGGCTCATCACCCCGGCGCCGAACGGTACCTTCAACCTGGATGAGTTCGAAGAAGCCATGACCCCGGAGACCCGGCTCGTTGCGGTCACCCATGCATCGAACGTGCTGGGGAACATCGTCATGGTCCGCGAGATCGCCGCCATCTGCCAGGACCACGGTGCCCTCCTTCTCGTGGATGGCGCCCAGTCGGTCCCCCATATCCCCATTGACGTGGAACGCCTGGGCTGCGACTTCCTCTGCTTCTCGGGGCACAAAATGCTTGGTCCGACCGGGACAGGGGCCCTCTGGATGAGGCAACCGGAGATCGAACCACTGTTCCTCGGTGGAGGAGCTGTTGAACAGGTCACCACCTCGAGCTATACCCTCGCGCAGGGAGCAGCCCGGTACGAGGGAGGGACCCCGAACATCGCCGGGGCCATCGGTCTCTCCCGGGCTGTCGAGTACCTTGAGGCCCTCGGAATGGAAGCAGTGAAGAAACACGAGGAGGCCCTCACGCAAAAGCTGTTCGACGGGCTTTCAGGTATTGACGGCGTGAAGGTTTTCGGCCCCGGAACGAAGGCAGAGCGGATCGGGGTGGTATCCTTCACCGTGGAAGGTCTTCACCCCCATGACGTGGCCATCATCCTCGACAGCGAGGCCGATATCATGGTGAGATCAGGACACCACTGCTGCATGCCCCTCATGGAACATCTCGGAACTCCCGATGGGACGGTGCGGGCATCCCTCCACTGCTACAATAACGAGGAGGACGTGGACCGTTTCCTGGAGACGGTCGGGGAGATTGCGAGATGTTTGTGAGTGACTACCCCTGGCCTGTCGTAACCGGGATCGGCGGTGAACCCATGCATTCCAGAGCAACCCTTATCAAATACGAAAGAACAGGAGGTGGAGGCGATCCCGTCAGGCCGTGAGGGCCGCTATTCTCGGGTCGGGGGAAGAGGGTGATCATGGAAAACGAAAAAGAACTCATCGAAAGGATCCAGGGTCTCAGAGAGGAACGGGAGGCCATCATTCTCGCCCACAACTACCAGATCGGACCGGTTCAGGACATCGCCGACCTCGTGGGGGACTCCCTGGAGCTCTCCCGAGCGGCCGCATCCATGGAGGGGAAGGTGATCGTCTTCTGCGGTGTGGACTTCATGGCAGAAACCGCGGCCATCCTTTCACCCGGGAAGAAGGTCCTCCTCCCCGCCATCGACGCCTGCTGCCCCATGGCCGCGATGGTCACCGGCGGGGAGCTGCGGGTGCTCAGGGAGCGGTATTCCGATGCAGCGGTGGTCGCCTACGTGAACACCACGGCGGAGGTGAAAGCAGAGAGCGATATCTGCTGCACCTCCGCAAATGCCGTGAAGGTGGTGGAGTCCCTCGATCAGGAACGGGTGATCTTCGTCCCGGACCGGAACCTCGCCCTCTACGTGGCACGGTTCACGAAGAAGGAGATCCTTCCCTGGGAGGGTTATTGCATCGTCCATGACCGATACACGCCCGCCGATGTCATGGCGGCACGGAGCCAGCACCCCGGGGCAGAGCTGATCGTACACCCCGAGTGCCGGCCGGAGGTCATCGATCTTGCCGACGGAGTCTTCTCGACATCGGGGATCATCCGGCATGCGTGCACAGGTCATGGGAAGGAGTTTATCATCGGGACCGAGGTCGGGATCCTTCACCGGCTTGGAAAGGAATGCCCCGAGAAGCTTTGCTACCCCCTCTCAGAGAAGGCGGTCTGTGTCAACATGAAGAGAACGACGCTGCGGAAGGTGTATCGTTCCCTCGAGCGGATGGCGCCGCAGGTCACCATCCCCGATGAGATCGCCGGCCGGGCCCGGAGAGCCATTGAACGGATGCTCGCCATCCAGTGAGAGGGATCGTTTCGAATGCGATCCTTATTCGATCTAATCCCCGGCTTTTACACGTCCCGGCAGGGGGTCAGGTCGCAGCCCGTGCAGGGGAGGCACATCGTGTGGGCCTTCCTCGGGTCCAGACCGTGCCGTTCGAGGGCCTCCCGGTGCAACCGCGCCAGCCGGAGGAGCCGCTCGGCCGAGGGGCGCTCGACGGTGATCTCGCCCTTCCGCAGGGGGTGGGGCGAGATGGGGCGCAATACCGGAATCACGCCCATCGCCGTGAGGGTCTCCACCCCGTCCTTCACGCAGGCGTCGGTCTCCCCGAGGCCGAGGATGAAGTTCGAGGCAACGTGGTTCTTCCCGAAGATCTGGACCGCCTTTTCCAGCGACTCCAGGATGAAGGGGAGGGAGAGGCCGGGGCAGACCCGGGCAAAGATCTCCGGGTCCATGGTCTCGACGTTGTACTTGACCTCGTCGGCACCGGCAGCGTAAAGCTCCTCCGAGGAGGTCTTCGTCGGGTAGATGGAGACCCCGATGGGAAAGTTGAATCGTTCCTTGAGTGCCTTCACGGCCTTAACCGCCCGTTGAACCTCCCCCTCCGGGGTATCCGCGACCCCGCTTGTGAGGGAGATGGCCTCAAGTTCGCCGGTCTTCTCCGCCTCTTCGACCATGGCAACGATGGTCGTGGTGTCCTTTACCTCGCCGTTCAGGAGCGGGACCGGGCAGAACTTGCAGTTAAAGACGCACCGCTCGCTGATGGTGACATAGGCCTCCCTCGGACAGTGGCAGAGAGGTCGCTCCAGCGTCCCCCGGGCTATCACTTTACCGTCCCTGACAACCGCGACATGGTCGCCCTCGGGAATGACCCTCTGGGGAGAATTGGGGTTGATGGAGAGCCTGACCCGCCGGTCCCCCGACCTGAGGAAGAAGGATGACCCGCCTGCACCCGGCCCCGCCGTCGCCGTGGTCCTCATCCCCCCCGCGAGGAGGGACTCGTCGATGGCCGCCGACCCGACGCTCACGAGGGCGGCCTTCTCCTCTGCCGTCATTCCCCTCATTTTCTTTCCCTTCACCGACATTGCCTAACCTCCGACCCTCACCTGGTTTCCCCGTCATCTGGAGGATACCCTGTTTCAATGGTTCACAATTGTGAATATAATCGTTGCATACCTTATACCTTGGTCTTGAGGCAACTCTGGAATGTCAGAAAGCATCCTCCCGAAAGGAGATCAGGAGTTCCCCTGTTCCCCCAAGATGTTCCCGTCGCTGAGCCGGATCACCCGGTGCGCCTGGTCTGCGAGTTCCCGGTTATGGGTAACGACGACCAGGGTAAGCCCCTTTGCCACCAGCTCATCGAAGAGGCCAAAGATCCTCGCCGCCGTGGCCGAGTCGAGGTTCCCTGTCGGCTCGTCCGCGAGGAGGATCCGCGGGTTGTTGACGAGCGCCCTCCCGATGGCCACCCGTTGCATCTCACCGCCGGAGAGCTGGTGGGGGAGGTGATCCCCGCGGCCGGTGAGCCCGACACGCTCGAGGATCCCGTCGAGGATCTCCCGGTCTCTCTTCTTCCGGGCAAAGAGGAGTGGGAGTTCCACGTTCTCGCGGGCCGAGAGGGTGGGGATGAGGAGGAACTGCTGAAAGACGAACCCGATCTTCTCGCGGCGAAGCCGTGCCCTTGCAGCCTCGTTGAGCCTTCCCGTTTCGGTACCGTCCAGGTGTATGCTCCCGGAGCTCGGGCGATCCAGACACCCCAGGAGGTTCAGGAGCGCCGTTTTCCCCGAACCGGAGGGGCCCACAATGGCCAGGTACTCCCCCTCTTCGATGTTCAGTTCCACCCCCCGGAGGGCATGGACCTCCTCGCTCCCGCGCCGGTAGACCTTCGTGAGGCCCCGGGCCTCGATGAGGCTCATTCGAACTCCCCCCGGATCGCCTCCATCGGGGTGAGGCGCGAGGACTTCACCGCGGGGTAGAGCCCGCAGAGCATGCCGAGGAGAATCGAGAAGCCGAGGCATCCCGCGATGAGCCAGGGGTCGGCCGCAATGAACTGCCCTGCCGGGGCATAGGGGATGCTCCCCCTAACGAAGGCCTCGATGGCGCTGCTCCCGGCGAGGGCGAAGGCGACTCCCGTCACTCCGCCCGCGGTGGTGAGGAGGATCGTCTCCGTGAGGACGAGCGCAGCGATGTCATATCCAGAGGCGCCGATAGCCTTCATCATCCCGAATTCCCGGGTCCGCTCGTTCACCGACATGAGGAGGGTGTTCATGATCCCTGAGCCGCTGATGATTATGGCGACGACGATCACCGAGAGGATGAGGGTCCGCGCCGATCCCACCAGGGAAAGGATGGTCCCCTGCACCTGGGCCATGGTCACCACCTGGATGTCGGGGATCTGCTCCATTT
>DATGDI010000081.1:0-29655 GCA_035310965.1 Methanomicrobiales archaeon | reverse complement strand
TCGGGTCGCAGGTGTTGTCCCGGTAGGCGAGGAGAGGGATCATGGTCCCGGTATGTTTGGACGGCGACGGTCATGATAGCTTTCATGGAAAGCCGAGCGTTATGGAACGTTCGCCGAATATTTTGCGCCTCGGGGGGCCCTCAAGAGCCTGACGAAGACCCCTGATGTACCAAACCGGCTGTGATGGTCCCCGATGAGCCGGGATTCATCGTCCCTGGCGGACCTCCTCGTCTTTTATCCTCCCACACCGATCTCACCATCATGGAGAAGCGAGAGAAACAACGATCAAAAGTCTACCTCGCCGCCCCCCTCTTCTCGGATGCCGAGCGGGCCTATAACCTCGTGCTCAGGGACCTCCTCGAGAGCCACGGGTGCCGGGTCTACCTTCCCCAGGAGACGGGAGAAGGCCTCGCCGGTCCTGAACGGGACCAGGCCATCTTCAGGAGCCACAGGAAGGCGCTGGAGGGGGCCTCCTGCGTGGTCGCGATCTGCGACGGGGTCGACACCGATTCGGGGACGGCGTGGGAGATGGGGTTCGCAGCGGCAAAGGGCATCCCGGTCATCGCCCTCTCCACGGACCGGCGGAGGCCGTGGGCCGGGAAAAAGGTGAACCTCATGATCCGGCAGTCGGCGGAGGTGGTGGGAACCCCGGAGGAGATCCTCACCGCCCTGGATCAGGGGTGTTCTAGCCGAGCTTCCAGACGGCGTCCGCCTGGCTCGAGAAGGTGACCTCCAGGTGGGCGTCACCCGGTTCCAGGGTCGCCGGTACCTCAAAGAGGAGGAACCCCTCGACCTTGTTCGATTCGCCGGGATCGATCCAGCCCGCCGATGTGTCGTAGGAGAAGTCGTACTGCCTCACCCCGACCCCCTTGATCCAGAGGCTGGGATCCCGGTCCACGTTCTGGACATAGGAGGTATCGCCACCGTGGAGCACGAACATCGACCGGGAGGGCAGTCGGGCCCGTGCGGTTCCCCGGTCGATCAGCCGAACAAAAGCGAAGAGGAAGTGGTCCCCCTCATCCGGGGTCGTGTTCCAGTACTTCCCCCAGGCCGTGGACCACCATTCATACCCGTCCATGGTAATCGCCCTGTACACCGTCACCTCCATGGCGATGTCCTCCCTCCCGTACCGGTAGGGTGTGCCGATGGAGAGAGCTCCCGGGTAGGGTTCCGGGGGGGCCGTCGTCGGGATTACCGTCGCGGTGGTCACCGGGGGCTCGGTGGACGGCGGAGGAGTCGTCACGGGGGTCCCGGGTGACTGGGATGCCGGGGGACTGCTGCAGCCGGTAAGAAGTGCGAGGGAGAGGAGGAGGGTGATGACGAGAAAGGGAACCCGCAGGTGCATGGGAGGGATCTCATTCCCGGGAATGAAATCCCTTTTGACGCCGTCAATCCCCGGGTGACCCCTCAAGGGCCCGGGCGACCAGGACGGACCGGTAGAAGAAGTACCCCACGATCCCGAAGGTGATGAGGGGGGAGAGGTAGCTCGGGATATGTACTCCGAAGCTGTCCAGGATCATGATGCTCCCCAGGGCGAGGATGGAGTACATGGCCCCGTTCTTCAGGTAGATGTACCGCTTGATCCGGTCGATGTTCCCGATGGTGATCTCCCGGACCACGAAGGCCCCGAGGCCGTTTCCCAGGATGATGAGGGGGACCGAGAGGGTGAAGGCGAAGGCCCCGAGGACCCCGTCGATGGAGAAGGTGGCGTCGATGACCTCGAGGTAGAAGATCTTGGAGATATCCGACATCGACCGGTCCATGAGGCTCTTCTCCTGGAACTCGGCGTTCTGCCGGAAGCCGTGGACGATGAAAAACGCGGTGGAGCCCACCACCGCGCCGAAGGCGACGAGGGGGCTCACCCCGAGGGCGAACCAGACGATGAGGGTGAGGAGGACGGAGACGACGGCAAAGAACCAGACCCCCTTCTTCTGGATGTACCGCTCTCCCCGGAGGCCGAAGTGCTTCTCCTCAAGGAAGAGCCAGTGGAAGAAGAGGAAGACGAGGAAGGTGCCACCGCCCATGAGGAGGATGGGGGCCGAGGCCTCGATAGCGTCGAGGACCAGGGGATCGTCCGAGAAGGCCGCGGTGAGGGCACCCACGGGCCCGAGGGAGGGGGTGGTAAACCAGATGATGGCCCAGGGGAGGATCCCCCGGATGAGGAAGACCGCGATGATGAGCCCGTAGACGAGGAACCAGCGCCGGGCACGTTCACCCATGGTGGAGAGGACCTCGGCGTTGATGATGGCGTTGTCGATGGAGGAGATGGTCTCGAAGAGGCAGAGGCCGGCGATGGTGAGGAGGATGGCGGCGACGTCCATGGTTCAGGGATGAAGGGGCCGGTGCAACGGAAGCGTGCGCACCCCGCTCCGGGGAGCAGGGCCGGTTTCAGCCCGGGGGTGGTCTCCTGTACGGGTCCTGGGGTAGCTGGGGGGACGGCCTCGGCGGAGCTGGTGGCGGTGGCGGGGTCCCGGACGAGGGGGGCCGGGGCGGGGGCGACGGGGGAGGTGACGGCGGTGCCGGGGACGGTGCGGGGGCGGCCGCCTCCCGGTCCATGTTGATCACCTGGTCAACGAAGGTGGTGAGCTGGGAGAGGAGGGTGGGATCGAGGCCGTCCTCCACCGCGAGGAAGACGCCGGCCATATCCAGGATCTTCAGCTTGCTCGAGATGAAGTGGATAAACTTGGAGAGGTTCGTCGAGGGAAGGTAGATGAGCATGGTCGAGACGGAATCAAGAAGGATGGCCGCCTTCCGGCCGCTCATGTCCTTCAGGGAGTCCGAGATGGCGATCCCGAGCTGGGTGAGGTCCGAGGGGCTGCTCGTGAACCTGACCCCCTTGGCTCCCGGGGGCACCTCCCCGACCGCGTACCGGGTGATGGCATCGATGAATCCCACCCGGGAGAGGTCAATCCCGTCCTTCTCGTAGGTCTTCTTCAGGATGGCGTAGGGCTGGTTCGTGGTCACGACGACGACCACGTAGCCCTTGGAAAGCAGGCCCTTGATGATGGTGCTCGAGTTCTCCCGCAGCCGCTCGGCTGACGTAAGGCAGAGGTAGATCTTGTCCTTGTCCAGCCGGTCGAAGGAGAACGTCATCAGGGCTCCGCTACCTCGTGAGGTACCTCCGGTGAGAATCGGGGATGTCGTCCTTCCCCTGGAGGATGGCCCGGTTCAGGTAGTTCAGGTTCTCGACGATCTGCTCGGTGTTCTTGATCTGCACCGAGAGGAGGATCCTGAGATCCTCCGGGGTCATCTCCCCGGTTCCCACCTGCTCCTGCATCTCCTTCAGCTGGTCATGGACGATCTCCACGGGATGGCGGAGGCGCATGGCCGCCTCGTTGATAAAGGCGAGGAGGGCCCGCTCGGCCTCCCTCCGCTGGGTGATGTCCCGGGCAACGGTCGCGGTCCCGATGACCTGCCCGTACGCATCCTTCAGCTGGGCGACCGAGAGGGAGACCTCCACCCGGCTCCCATCCTTCCGGAGCCGCACGGTCTCGTGGTGCTGGATCCGCTCCCCGTGGGCCAGCCGGTCCAGGACGTCGATCATCTCGTGGTGGAGCTCCGGCGGCACGATCCGGGACATGGGCTGCCCCTTCATCTCGCCCTCGGTGTACCCGTAGATGGCCTCGGCGCCCGGGTTCCAGCTCACCACCGTCCCGTCAAGCTCGGTGCTCACGATGGCCTCCTCCGATGACTGGACGATGGAGGCGAGGAGGGCCCGGATCCCCTCCATGCGCCTGCGCTCGGTGATGTCCCGGGCGATGAGGAGGAGCGCCGGGGCGTTCTCGAACTCGATGAACCGGCAGCTAATCTCCACCGGCATGTAGCTCCCGTCCTTTTTCACGTGCACGGTGTCGAAGGTGGAGCGGCCCCCCCTCATCATCTCGAGGAACCCGCCGTTCTTCACCTCCTCGATCCAGTCCATGAGGAGGCCCTTGAAGGGAGGTGCCTCGATATCCCGGGGGTCCATCTTCAGGAACTCCTCCCTCGTGAACCCGAGCTGGTCGCAGGCCGCCCGGTTCACCTCCAGGAAGTGGCCCGAGAGGTCCTGGATGAAGATGGCGTCGCTCGCCGAGTCAAAGAGCGTCCGGTACCTCTTCTCCGACTCCCGGAGGGCGATCTCGGCCTTCTGCCGCTCGGAGATGTCGAGGAAGGTCTCCAGGAGGAAGGGCTTCCCCCCGAGGTTCACATTGACCACGGTCTTGATGATGGGCCTCTTATTCCCATCGGCCTGAAGGAGCACCCGCTCGGCATGGTCGACCGTCTCCCCGAGATCGGTGACCGGGCAGTGGCCCTCCTCCGCGGGGCAGATGAACCGGTGGCAGGCCTTCCCGACGATCTCCTCCCGGGGCGACCCGATCATCCCGGCGGCCGCGGGGTTGACGTCGGTGATGAGGTGGCTCACCGGGTCGATGACAAGGACCCCGGCCCCGATGGACTCGATGAGCGTCCGGAGCCGGGCCTCGCTCTCGGCGAGGGCGTCCCGGGTCTGCTTCAGCTCGGTCACGTCCATGAGGGTACCCATGTAGGCGGGCCGTCCCTGGTAGGTGATCCGGGACCCGAGGAGCTCTACCCAGATGGTCCTCCCGTCCTTCGTCTGGGTCCGGACGAGGGACTTGAAGGGCTTCTCTTCGCCGGCGTCCAGCCGGTGGAACTGCTCCCGAACGACCTGCCAGTCATCGGGATGGACGAGGTTCTCGAGGCCCACCCTGCCCGGCAGGTCGTCGGGCCCGTAGCCGTGGATCTCGGCGAAGCGGGGGTTCACGTACCGGAACTTCCCCTTCTCGGTGAGGTAGATCCCGAGGGGGGAGTTCTCGGTGATGTCCCGGAACTTGGTCTCCGATTCCTGCAGCTTCCAGGAGAGAGAGGAGGCGATGAAACCGACTGTGACGAAGACGTAGAAGTGGACGGTCCCGGCAGCGAGGACATCCCCCGTCACGACGCTCGGATACAGGAAGGCGAAGGCGTAGGTGAGGAAGAGGTAGGCACCACCAAGGAGGACCGAGAAGATGACCCCCCTCCGGGGGTAGAGGTACGACACGATGATGATGGGGAAGTAATAGAGATGCGGGTATACCGCGAATGCACCGCGATTCAGCCCGATGAGGGTGGCCGTGAGGGCCGCCCCCGTCGTGCCGAAGATCACGACGAACCAGAAATAGTCCTTCGTCTGCCTATGTTGTTCTGCCATAATCGCCTTCCTCCGGGTTACGGATTCGCTTCTACACTAGTAGTTA
Organism: Methanomicrobiales archaeon; assembly: GCA_035310965.1. Taxonomy (GTDB): domain Archaea; phylum Halobacteriota; class Methanomicrobia; order Methanomicrobiales; family JACTUA01; genus JACTUA01. Next base: position 24,421 of record DATGDI010000081.1, on the reverse strand, counting down.
AAGTGCCGGTACTAAAATCCTTTATCCTTGGTCGGGGGTTCAATTTCATGGGTGAACGAACTTTTCCTGTGGAATGTGAGGCAGGGATGGACAATTTCACGGAACGGGGATGAGTAGCCATACCCTGAGGTGAAGGGCTACTCCTTCGCGACATCCCGGGCATCCCTCACCGCCACCTCCCTCAACCCCTGGTAGGCCTGGACGATGCCATAGATGCGGACGGTATCATTCACCCGGAGGGAAACCTGGCGGGAGAGGGGCGAGGGGATAAACACCCGGGTGCCGTTCACCGTGAGGAGCAGGTGGCCTCCCGTGGATGTCGGGGTAACCGTACCGACCACTCCCGTGAGGAGGACCAGATCCCCCTCCCGGGAACCATCTCCGTACGGAGCCGCAAAGGGTGCGTTCCCCAGGCCGGTGAGGATGAGGTGGCCTGCGAGGAGGATGGCGAGGATTGCGAGAAGGAGAAGGAGGGCCGTGCGCTCCTGCCGCTCGAGCACGAGGGGAGGTTCACGGGGGGGAAGATAAATCCCGTGGATCCGTTCGCCTAACCCACGCCCCTCCCCCAGGCCACCCGGTCCCAGAACCGCTCGTGGAGGAAGTAGAGGACACTCGTATAGACGTTACTCACGAGGACGAAGCCGACCGCGATCTCCAGCCGGTTCGTGAAGAGGTACACCGCGGCAAAATCGGCGATGACCACGACGACCCGGTAGCTGACCGCCTTGACCACGGACCGGCGAAGATACTCCTTGAAGGCACCTTCTCTCACATCCGACACCTTACCGGGGGAGGGGTTGCGTTAAGCCGTATATATGGCATTTGGAAAAGGAGGACCCACCATTCCGGCGCAGGCCACGCTTATCCCCGATCTACACGACATGATGGGCGGTCGCCGTCCTATGGAGAAGGAATGTGGGGTTGTCCCTGAAAAAGGAAGAAATTGGATTTCAGTCTTCAGTCTTATAAGATTCGTTAGAAACGACATACGGGATATCCTGCGGGACATCCCCTTTCCAATCCTTGTATCCATACCCCCTGTCGGCATCGAGGTTCCAGTTCGTATACAGTATCGGATAGATTTTCGAGGTTCCGGAAAGGACCGTCGGGTCGTTTGCATTCTCGATCATCCATGCCGTGAGATCCGTGGCATTGCCGAAGGTGAGTCGATCGTGTTCAAGACTCAATGTACTCGTGGGAGTTCCCGCGCTCGAATACATGGCAAGGTGATCCACATCGAACGGCTCTATGCTGATGAACCGTTCAGGTGTCGCATCGATGGTCCCCGGGTGAAAGCCGGCCGCGGTGGACGGTTGTTCCGCCTCGGTGACCGGGCAGACGAGGTTAGTTCGGGCAGGTTTCCCGATGCTCGGGAATGCCTTGAAGTTCAGGCTGAAGCATTCCGTCGGGGTGATAAGATTTCGGGCGATGCTCGTGTTCAGTTCATAGGGCTCCGGGAACACGAACCCCATGGTCGAGAGGACCATCCTGGCATTCCGATACAGCTCATAGCAGAGGAGCTGGATCCCGTAGAGGATGGCCAGGAGAACGGATATTGGGAGAGAGAGCAGTAATGCCAGAAGGAGATCGATCAGGTTCCTGAGAGTTTCGATAGTCCATTCGAGGAGTTCCCCCAGATAGTCGAGCCAGGTTTCAACCTCCTCGAAGAAGTTTTCATAGCACTCTCTCGAGCTTTCCGTTATTCCGAAGGAGAGGATGTCCTCCCAGCTGCAGGCGGCAGAGGATGAGCTGGGCGGCGCCGGTGGCGGCCGGAAGGCATCGAGGGCATCGGAGAGGACGTCTCCCACTCCGGAGAAGGGCTCCTCGGGTCGCTTCACGGCCTGGTCTTCCATGAATTTGAGGACCTTATAGAACACCTCGTAGGTCTTGTCGATGTCCTCCCTTGTGTAAAAGCCCCCGGGCAACCGGTTGGTGGGGTGGGGGTAATTCCCGTACGTATCGATGAAACACTGGTACAGGAGATCCCCGATATCCGAGGGCAGTGCTTCGGGAATGTTCAGGTGGGAAAGAAGGGTCTGATTGATACTCTCCCCGTTACCGTCTGTATCCGTATAGTACTGTGCAAATTTCCAGGTATCCATGAAGTTCTCTGCGGTAACATGTCTCCACACATTCATCCGATATGTACTCCCGCACACCTGGTTCACAAAGGGGTGGCCGGCGATGTCGGTGGCGATATGGGAGATGTACCCGAAGGCAAAGGCCTTTTGCCGGTTCGTCTGGGCGTTTTTCACGAGCTTCGCGGCAAATTCCCCCGTGTGCCGGTAATGCAGCATGTCAAACCAGTACCAGTCGTCCTCCGGCTTGTTGGACTGAAGATCGGGTACATATAATTGGAAAAACTGCTGTGCGAGTGGCCCCACCTTCGCTGTTTCCGAGAAAAAGTCCCCCACCTCAAGGACGCCTGCGAGGAGCTGGGTGCTTATCGCGGACTTAAAGAGGCTCGCGGTCTCCCTGATCTCCTCGAGAACCCGTTTGATGAGCTCAACTGTGTTCGGGGCCAGTGTCTCCACCAGGTCTTCCACCGGTTCCCCGACTGCATTGATCACGTCCCTGATGGGTTGAACAATGCTGTTGTAGATTTCCACGACCTCCTCGATATTCTCGTAAAGGGTGTACAGCTTGTCCACGTATTCATAGTCGGTGCCCCAGAAGAAGAGATCCGGGCCAATCGACCCGATGACGGCAGAGGCTCGTTCTGCGTCGATGATTGCCGCAGCACTCACCCCTGCGGCATGTCCGGAAACCTTCAGCTGCGTTACGGCCTCGTTGAGGACGATATGATGAATTCCATACTTTGGCATGGTCTCTTCCTCCTATGACAGGTAATGGATCGAGGTGATGTGGCGGTTGTACTGCTCCACGACTGTGAAACCGCGCGGATCAAGGAACGGGTCATAACAGATACCCACGATCCTCCCGATTTCCTTCAGGCGTGTCCAGTACAGCTTGACGTCCACCGTCTGGCCGGGGCAAACGCATTCGATCCGGTAATCGTTGATCCGGTAATCTCCGAGCGGGCTCGAATACCCCGCTGGACCCTCATAGACCGCCACGTACGTGGTTCCCGCGACGCCGTTTCCGGAATTCGATACCCTGACCGTGACCCACCCGGAATCACCGACCTTGAGGTTCCGGATCTCCGGGCCGAAGTTGGAGCTGCACTTCAGATACGGCGCCGAAAATCCCCGTTTCGGATCGACCTGATAGTTCGCCGGGTGCATGTGATGATACTCGTCGATCTTTTCCTTCCACGCACCGCTTCCCGGCGTGGTCACGATTACCCGGCCGGGCGCATCGTTCCCCAGACTTTCGCGCGGGATGAGGATCTCGAAATGCTCCCGCCGGCCCGCATTGAACCTGACATGTCCTCTCGTGGAAAACAACGGCCTGTCCCGGGGCCTCCCCGGATCCATCGCGGTCTCGCTGCCATAGATCACCAGGTATATGTCTGGCTTCCGTTCGAATAGTTCCCGGAAATCACTGCCTTCATAGCCGATGGCAAAAGTGCCGTCGGGCTTCGTGGTTGCATTCCCGAGGATGTCATCGTATAGCAGATCCTTGTCCGCGGCGCGGACGAAAAGACCGGGAACCGGTCTTTTGCTCTCGGTTTCACGGATTCTCCCCGTAATCAGGAATTCCATGGAATCACCTCACCAGGGTATCCCCCTCTCGGACCGCAAGAGATGGAAACCCTGCTCTCTCCCCCCGGGGCAGGGTATAAGAAAATTCATGGAAGGTTATGATGGAGATTCGCGGGGATGATTGGATCCGCCCTCATCTCGTCGCGATCGAAATCCAATCTCCCCGGAAATATAAAAACATAGCGACGAAAAACCCTGAATAGATCGCCGCACAGTGCAGGCTCTTCAATTCTCCCGAGAGGGCCTGGCTGGGGCAACCTCCCTCACCGGCGTTTCCGGCAGTACAGAGCGATGAGGAGGACCAGGATCACCGCCCCTGCGATAGCGATCTTCACCAAATCTGGACCGGGCAGCCCCGCCCTTTTCCCGGCAAGACTCCAATCCTTCTCGAACACCGCGGAGTAGTAGTCCCCGAGGGCGGGGCTCTCCAGGATCACCCCCGCCTCCCGGTTAAAGTTCGGGGAGTTCGCGTTCCAGTTGATGGACGATATCATCACGATCTGCCGGTCCACGATGATGCCCTTCGTGTGGACGGCATCCAGGTTCCCTGCCTCCGGTTCCAGGATCCTCACCGAGAGAGGCAGGCCTTCGCCAAGGGCGATGGCATTTACGAGGTCAGCCATCTCGTCATTGTCCGCCGGCCCCTCGTCGTTGTACATGCTCCCGTCGAGGAGGACCCTCACCGCCACGCCGCGCCGGGAGGCATTCACCGCCGCCGACAGGAACGGGTCGAGCTCCCCGCCGGAGGTGTTCCTGATGGATGCCTGCTCGATGTCGATCCGGTTCCGGGCCCGGCCGAAGAGAAAGAAGATCTCCCCGCTCGTGTCCGGGGAGAGCACGGGAGTCACCGTTACCCCCGTCACCCGGAGAGAGGGGAACTCCACCCGGTAGGGTTCGAGGAAGGGAGGGGTAACGTTCCCGGGTGAAGGGATGTAGGGGACCACGTCTCCACCCCGACGATCGGCCAGGAAGACCTCCCTGAAATAGCCGGCGACCCCCGGGTCCTCGATGAGGGCCCCCCAGCCGCGGTTCCCACGGGAGCCGGTGGGAGGGTACCCGTGGATCCCGAAGTTCTCGGTCGAGATGAGGAGGTTCTCTCCGTCGATCACCAGGTACTTGGCATGATTGTACCGGTACCGGGCATGAGCAGCCGCCGTGGTGGTCATCCTGTACAGGGGAATACCGCTTCGGTTGAGGGCGGCACAGACCGCCGCCTCCTCCCGGCTGATGCCGCCCACCGGCCCGCCCTCAAGGAGGACCGTAACCTGGACACCGCGCTGCCGTGCCGCAGCGAGGAGATCCCCGATGCCGGGGTGAGTGAGCTCGTAGGCGTTCACCAGGATCTCCTGCCTGGCCCGGGTGACGGTCTCCCCGATGACCCCGTAGGAGGAATCGGGGGAGACATAGGCGGTCACCGTGGCGTTCACGAAGGTCACTGGAGAGAACTCAGACTGGCCGAGGAGGAGGATTCGGGGATCCCACCCTGTCTCCGTGAGGACATGGACCTGCCCCTCTCTCGGCATCAGGTCCCCGGGCCACCGGATCGACTGGACGGCCGTCCCGTTCAGGAAAAGGATGAGCTCATCGCCGTCATTCGCGGGGGCGTACCGCCCCGTCTTCACCATGTCGGGTACGTCGGGGGTGGTGTTCTTCAGCTCGAAGTCCGGGAAGCCCCCGTGAGTCGTCCGGTACGCAAGGCCCTCGTCCGCCACCGTGACCCGGCCCCGGATCCGGGCCCCCGCGGGAAAGGCGAGGGAACCCTCGCCGTCCGAGATGGTGATATTGGAGAGGGACCCCACCCCATCCATCACGAAATAGGCGTCCGCGTCCCTCGGGAGGTAGGTGTCGGGGCAGAACTCGACGATCCTGAGACACGCCGTCGGCTGGAACACCAGGACAAGAACGAGAAGGAGCTGAAGCACGAGCAGGATCCGGCGCATCACCGTGGGATATGCCCTTCCCTTTTAAGAAGGACGCGATCCGATTCCTGATCATGGACCTGTCGGGAAGGCCCCTCGTGGTGAAGGTCGGCGGAAGCCTCTTCACCCGTGCGGCAGGTATCGTTTCGTCCCTGAAGGGTGCTCATCGGCCGCTCCTCGTGATTCCCGGGGGCGGGCCCTTCGCCCGCATGGTCCGGTCCCTCCACCTCCCCAACGAGCCCTCCCACTGGATGGCCATCCTCGCGATGGACGAGTTCGGCTGGTACCTGGCGGCGGGGGGAATTCCCGTCACCCGGGAACTCTCCCGGCCCCGGGGGCTCGAAATCCTCCTCCCCTACCGCGTCCTTCGGGAGCGCGACCCTCTGCCCCACGGCTGGGATGTGACCTCCGACACCATCTCCGCCTGGGTGGCCTCCGAGCTGGGGCTCGATCTCCTGATCCTCAAATCGGTGGACGGGATCACGAGGGACGGGAGCCTCGTCCCCCGGGTTACCGAACCCTTCCCCTGTAGCGAGGTGGACCCGTGCCTCGTCCCCTTCGTCCTCTCCCGCCAGGTGAGGACGACCATCCTCAATGGCCGGGCGGAGGGAAGGGTCAGGGCCTTCCTGGAAGGGAGGGCGGTGCCCGGCACGGTCATCGAACCAAGGCTTTAATTTCCTGAAGGGCTAGATTATAAAGAATCCTTTGGGAGTCGGTGAATGGAGATCAAGAAGTGTACCTCCTGCAGCGCGCCCCTCGCCGAGGAGGGGGCCACGGAGTTCGGGTGCCCCGAGTGCAAGGCCCTCATCCGCCGGTGTGTCCGCTGCAGAATGCAGAGCGTCCCGTATGTCTGCCCGAAGTGCGGATTCTGGGGGCCGTAGGGGATGGGTAAGGTAGTCGCCCTCGTGCGCATCATGCCCGAGTCCGTGGACGTGGATATGAAGAAGCTCGAGGCGGAGCTCCGGAAAAAGCTTCCCTCCATCCAGGACGTGGGCGTCGAGCCCATCGCCTTCGGGTTAAAGGCCCTCAAGGTCGCGGTGGTCGTCGAGGATACCGAGGGGGGGACCGAGGCGGTGGAGAAGGCCCTCGCCGAAGTGCCGGGCGTGTCCCAGGCCGAAACGGTCTGCGTCAACCGGATGATCTGAGATAAACTGGCTTCGTCACTCCTCTTTTTCCAGATAGTTTTCGGGCGTCATCATTGGTAACTATTCGCGTCCCCCGGCCGAATAACAACTGGCGATGTCTTTGCATGGTGTGCTCTCGGGGGGGCTCACCCGCCCCCCGCCGCACGGGCACCCCCCCCGTTCCAGGGGACTCCTGATTCGGCAGTTTTTAACACCCCATGAAGGCAGTTCGCGGAAAGGCCTATCCTCATGCGGGGGACGCCAGAGCGGCGGGGGTGAGCTGGAGGAAACTCGCGACTTCGTCGCTCGAGGTCGGTTTCTTACGAAACCTCCCGGTCGCACCCCGCCTGTGGGCGGGTTGCTTAAGGTCGGGTTCTGATGAACCCTCCCTCCCCCAGGAGCGTCCATCGGGCAACCGTACAGCTCAGATCAGGTTTTGGGTTGATTCGCCGTTTGTCTTGGTTTCATAAGTGCTTCTCAGGTGGGTCACTGTTATATGCGTAGACCCTGAACCCTACCCGCCACCCCCTCCTCCACCCCACCTTCAAGCGACGGAGTAGTTCCCCTGAGAATACACCGGCCCAGGAATAGATTTTCAGACCTAGATCCCAGGAAAAATTCTGACGGTGAATCCGAACGGGGATTTATTCCATCCCCAGACGGTCCAGAACCTGCGAGGTGATCCCCCGGATCTTTTCCACCGAGCACCGGAAGGCCTCGGCCTCGCTCTCCTCGATCCGGATGGGGACGGGGAATACGCCGTTCCGGTTGATACGGGCCGGGGCACCGATGCAGACGTCCCCGGTGCCGTCGAGGTCCTCCACGATGTACCGGGAGACCGTCAGGATCCGGTTCTCGTTCCCGAGGATGGTGTGGACGAGGGTCGCGATGGCCTCTCCCGGGCCATAGGTCGTCGCCCCCATCTTCCGGATGATCTCGTCTCCCGAGGTCTTCACCGTGGAGATCATCTCCTCCCTGGGGAGGCTTGAGAAGGCAGGCAGGTTCTCGACCTGGATCCCGCCGATGGTGGTCGCCGACCAGAGGGGGACCATGCTCTCGCCGTGCTCCCCGATGATCCGGGTGTGGACCTCGGAGACATGGACCCTGAAGAAGTCGGCGATGAGGGACTTGAGACGCATCGAGTCCAGGTGGGTCCCGAGGCCGAAGACCCGCTCGGGCTGCATCCCCGAGACCTTCAGGGCGACCGTCGTCATGACATCCACCGGGTTCGTGACCATGAAGATGATGGCATCCGGCGCGACCCGGCCCACCGCCCTGGCCGCGGGGGCCACGATCCGGGCGTTCTCCATGGCGAGGTCGAGCCGGTCCTGGCCGGAATGGCGGGGAATCCCGGCGGTGAAGACCACGATGTCCGAGCCCCTCAGGTCCTCGAGGTCCACCGACCAGCCGATCCGGATGTCGCTCCCCCGGGCGGCGAAGGAGTCCTGGAGGTCCCGGGCGAGGCCATCGAGCCGGTCCTCGCTCCCGTCCCGTCCGATGAGGAGGATTTCCCCGACGTGGGGGTCATGGGAGATGGCATGGGCCGCGAAGGATCCGATCCTTCCCGAGGCCCCGAGGATGGAAACCGTGGTCATGGTAATCGTGCAATGGGGACACGTCCTCGGTGGCCACCACGTGTCCCGCCCCCGCCTGTGCAGCCCTCCTCCACCCCGCTCCCCCGTGGGCGCCAGATGTCCGCGGTAAGTCTGCTCCCTTCCGGGCCTGGACCGGTCCCCGCGGCGGCAGGTCTCCGCCCCCTCCGGAGCTTCGATCCCTGTCCATTGACCTCACAGGACGAGGCTTCTTCGTCAGGTTGCACAAAACGTGAGCAGGTCGCCGGAGTCTCCCTCGGACTTCGCCCCCCGCGTGTCGGCGGTTTCGGGTCACAGGTGACGTCGGGCCACCCGGGCTAGTCCCCGGATATCCTTAGCCCTTCTATGGGATAAATACCTCTCCGCCCACCCGTTCCCGCCATTCCTTCTTGATCCCCTCGTTGAGCCCGGGGTCACCCTTCTCGAAAAGGTCGATGACCGTGAGGATCTTCTCCCGCTCGGGGATGAGGGGAGGAAGATTCCGGAAGTCCCCCTGGTAGACCTCGATGAGTTGCTTTCCTTCGGTGTAGGCGATTTTCCGTGGCTCCCTGACCACCGGATGGGAGGCCATGGAGGCGTAGTCCTCGAGCATGTGGAGCTCCCCGGCGACGAGGGACTCTCGGTTCACCCCGATATTGAAGGCCGCCCAGAAGGCCGCCGCGTACCAGGCGTCGTTCATGATGATGTGGGGCACGCCGTACTGGGCGGCGATGATCCCGAGGGTGCCGGCGCCGCAGGAGGCGTCCACGAAGGCCCTCGGGAGGGAGTGCCTGAGGTTGACCCCGACGTTCACGATCTTCGGGTCGTACCCCCGGGGGAACTCGATGTGGATCAGGGACTGCTGCTTGTAGACCACGACAGGGCTGTGCTGGGTGTAGAAAACATCCGCCCTGACGTCGCATCCCGCGAGGAGTTCGTAGACGCGGGGACTGGATGTAAGGTCCACGTCGATGGCCCCGGGGACGAAGTTCCCGCACTTCACCACGCCCCGGATCTCCGGGACCTCCCGGTGCAGCCGCTTTGCCACCGGTTCGTCCACCACCGGTGAAAGGAGGAGGAGGGAGTTGGCGGGAAGGTGGGGAGGCGCCTCCATCGCGAAACCGGGGTGGACGAGGGGCATCCCCACCCTCTTCAGGGGATCTTCCCTCGAAAGGACCCCCTCCTCGAGCATAATGCCGTAGATGTGGACAAAGACATCGTCGATGAACCGCTTCCCGCAGGGACAGGGCTTCGCGATGGTGAGATCCGGGGGGGGACGGGCCTTGTCAAGAGTATTTCCAAGGCACTCCCCGCAGGGGGCAAAGACCGTTTCGAGGGTCGCGACGAGATCCTGGGCCGTCTGGACGCAGTCCTGACCGCAGACCGGGCACTGCATGATGGGCCCGATGCGATTCGAACGCATGACCGCCCGGTTATGAGCCGGGCGCTCTCACCAGACTAAGCTACGGGCCCGGGAAAGGAGAGCGCCGCCAACAGGACTCGAACCTGTGACATGCTGGTTAACAGCCAGCCACTCTACCAACTGAGTTATGGCGGCACGGGACTTGATATGCTTTATTACATCCTTCGGAGGCGTATTAAACATTATGGGAAACGTTACGGGGCCTTCTTCTCCTTCAGGGACTCGAGCAGATCTACGAGCTCGTCCACGTCATGGCCCAGGTTTGAGAGGAGCCTCCTTGCCTGGGCGGTGGTGACCGCCCCTGCAGGGCTCGCCTGGATGTACCCCATCTGCTCGAGGACCCGGAGGGAGTACCGGATGCGGTGGTAGGGAAGATCCATCAGGAGGGAGAGCTTCACGATACCGATGGGCTCGTGCTCCATCACCGCCTTCATCACGCCGATGTGGCGATCGAGGAGCCGGATGTCCCCCTTGAGCTTCTCGAGCATCCCTGGATGTAGGGTGCATGCTCCCTGTACTTCAATCCTTCTCCTTCCCGCGGTCCGCGTTCGTCTCGAGCCATTCCTTGGTCGCCTGGTAGAACCGCGAGAAGTACATGTACGTGATCACCGCGACGGCAAGGAGGGCGAGACCGACGGCGATCCCGAGGGGGGAGTGGAACCGGATGAGGACAAAGGCACCAATAGCAACGAGGAGGACGATGGCGTTGAGGAGGAGGGTAAGCTTGACGAACCGGAGCTTGAAGGTCTCCCGGGCATGCTCGTCCATCCCTCGTACTTGGGGTTCGGGGGGTAAAAGTACTTGTGGTATGCCGTCAACCCTCCTCCCCATGGAGAGCCTGGACGATGCCATCGCCGCTGCCGGGGCGAAGGCCTACGTGGCATACGGGTCTTCCCTGGACGCCGACATGAGGTACCTCACCCGGTTCAGGACCACCGATCCCGTCCTTTTCGTGAAGAAGTCCGGGGAACCCGGGACCATCATCGTTTCCCAGATGGAATACGAGAGGGCCGCCCGGGAGTCCACGGCCATCCCCGTAACCCGGGCCCAGGCCGGCCTCACCGAGATCCTCGCGGAGGAGAAGAACCGGTGGAAGGCCTATGCCCGGATGATCGCCGGGATCGCCGGCGGGGACGTCCTCGTGCCCCCCCAGTTCCCGGCCGCCCTCGCCCGGGAGCTCGAGGCCTTCTCCCGGTTCACGGTGGACGACGACACGGTCCTCAAACAAAGGGCGGTAAAGTCAGACGATGAGATCGCCGCCATCGCCCGGGTCCAGGAGGCGACCGAGGCGGCGATGGGGGGAGCCATCTCCTCCATCCGTTCTGCCCGGGCGAGGAAGGGGATCCTCTACCGGGGAAAGACCCCCCTCACCTCCGAGATCCTCCAGACAGAGGTGGCGGTCGCCCTTCTGGAACACGGGTGCCGGGCCGTGGATACCATCATCTCCTGCGGCGAGGATTCGGCGATCCCCCATATCCGGGGTTCGGGAGCGCTACGGGAAGATGCCCCCATCATCCTCGATATCTTTCCCCAGGAAGAGGAGTCGGGGTACACGGCTGACATGTCCAGGACCGTGGTGAGGGGCGATCCGTCGCCGGAGATCCTCGAGATGTTCGAGGCCGTTCGCGGCGCCCAGTCCCTCGCGGCGACCCTGGTCCGGCCCGGGGCGACGGGTGCAGAGGTCCACGGGAAGGTGGTCGATTATTTCAGGGAGAGGGGGTTCGAGAGCAACACGAGGGGCTTCATCCACAACCTGGGCCACGGGGTAGGGCTCGAGGTGCACGAGCTCCCGGTCCTCGGGCCGGGTGGTGGCGAGCTCTCGGCGGGGAACGTGATCACCCTCGAGCCCGGCCTCTACTACCCGGGGAGGGGAGGCGTGCGCCTCGAGGATATGGGGGTGGTGACCCCGGACGGGTTCCGTGACCTCACGAAGATGCCGAGGGATCTCCGGGCATGAAGGACGAGGTCCTCGACACGTACCTCGAGGCGGGGAAGATCGCCTCCCGGATCCTCTCCCGGTCCCTCCCCCTCGTCAGGGCGGGCGCCCCGTTCCTCGGGGTGGTGGAGGAGGTGGAGGCCCTTGTCACGGGTGAAGGGGCGGGCCTTGCCTTTCCCCTGAATCTCTCCCTGAACGAGGCGGCGGCCCATGACACCGCCTCCGAGGGCGATGACCGAATCTTCAGGGCCGGGGATGTGGTGAAGATGGACCTGGGCGTCCACCTGGAAGGGTACATCGCCGACACGGCAGGGACGGTGGACCTCGGGGAGAATGCGCCGCTCCTCCGGGCGTCGCGGGCGGCCCTCGAGAAGGCCATCGCCCTCGTCCGGCCCGGCGTCTCGACGGGCGACCTCGGGGCGGCCATCCAGGCGGAGATCGAAGCCCTGGGCTTCCGCCCGGTGGCGAACCTGACCGGCCATGGGCTGGGGAGGTACGAGATCCACACCCCGCCGACGGTCCCGAACATCCGGGTCTCCGGGGGGGCGGTCCTCAAGGAGGGGATGGTCTTTGCCATCGAGCCCTTCGCATCGACAGGTACCGGTTTTGTCTCCGACGGCCCGAGGGTCCAGATCTTCCAGCAGGTCCTGGAGCGTCCCGCCCGGCTCCCCGCGGCGAAGCGCATCCTGGAACAGGTGAAGGACCGGCACGGCCTTCCCTTCGCACGCCGGTGGCTCACCGGGGAGAGGCTCGAGATCAGCCTCTCCGGCCTCGTCCGATCGGGACAGCTCCACGCCTACCCGGTCCTCCGGGACGTGCCGGGGTCCCTCGTTTCCCAGGCGGAGCACACGGTTATCGTCACCGGTGACGGGTGCATCGTCTCCACCCGGTGAGATACCCTTATTGACTTTCCGGGTAAATTCTCTAAGTTATACCTATGGCTGCTGAAGGGACGAACGAGGTAATGCAGGTGATGGAGATCCTCCTCACCGCCGAGATCTTCAACCGGAACCGGGACCTGGACGGGAATGACCTGCCCCCCCGCTGCAGGGAGGCCTTCGGGATGGGGCCGGACGGGCAGGTGAAGCGGCCCGTCATCGTCTCGGACGGGACCGTCGCCCAGGCCACCGGGATCGGGGATGCCTCCGAGAAGGTGAAGGGGAACCCCTTCGTCGAGCTGGACTCCTTCGGCCACCGGATGCGCATCTCGGCCCTGGATGCCGCGGCAGGCTGGTTCCTGAAGAAGGGGGGAAAGGCCCAGATCACCCGGAACCCGGCCCTCGCGAGCTTCTTCGAGGGCTTCGACTCGGCGGGGGTCTCGTACCGGGACGTGAAGGCGGGGAACCCCCGGGTCGAGGACACCCGGGCCTGCCTCGATGCGAGGATCGCGGCCCTCACCGTGGGGGACGAGGCCCTGAAGGCGGCTCTCGAGCTCCTCATCGTGTCCGCTCCGGACGAGGTGGAACCCCGGCTCTCGGACCTGATCTGCACGGGCCAGCAGGCGGCCATCGCCTCGAAGGTGAGGACGGCACTCCTTCACCGGGACCTCCTCCGCTCCCACCGGATCTACGAGCTCGGGAAGCTCCTCTTCGTGGGTCCCCCGGGGACCGGGAAGACCACCCTCGCCCTCGCCCTGTCCCGGGAGCTCCACATGCCGATGCTCGAGGTGCGCCTCTCCATGGTTACCTCCCAGTACCTGGGGGAGACCTCAAAGAACATCGATCGTATCTTCGAATTTGCAAAGAAGATCGCCCCCGCCATCCTCTTCATCGACGAGTTCGACTTCGTGGCGAAGAGCCGGATCACCGATGACCACGGCGCCATGAAGCGGGCGGTGAACATGCTCCTCAAGAACATCGACCGGGTAAGCCTCGTCCGCGACGGGGTCCTCCTCCTCGCGGCGACGAACCACCCCCAGCTCCTGGACGAGGCGGCCTGGCGCCGGTTCGACGAGGTAGTCGAGTTCTTCCTCCCCGATGCCGGGATGCGGAAGGCAATCCTCGCGAAGGTCACAAACTCCCTCCCCTGGGACGGGGATCTCGGGGAGCTAGCCGGGATGACCGAGGGCTTCTCCGGTGCAGACCTCCGGGTCCTCGTCAAGGAGGCCCTCCTCTCGTCCCTCGTCCGGGAAAGCAGCCGGATCGAGAGGGAGGACATCGAGCGCGGGTTTACCCTCGTCACGAACCGGAACATGCTCCGGGGGACCCCGTCCGGGTAACATGGAACTCCGGTTCCTCGGGACGGGGGACGCGGTCGGGACCCCCAAGGTGGGCTGTGACTGCGAGACCTGCAGGTACGCCCGAGAAGCGGGGATCCAGCGCCTCCGGACCTCCCTCCTCATCGAAGAGGGGGGCCGGCACCTCCTCATCGATACCTCCCCGGACCTCCGCCAGCAGCTCCTCTGCGCGGGCTCCCCGGGCATCGACGCGGTGATCTGGACCCACGGGCATTACGACCATTACTCCGGCTATGGCGAGTTCTATCGGGTCCAGGACCCTCCCCCGGTCTATGCAGCCGATGAGACCCTCTCGTACTGCGCACCCCTCTTCGCCTTCCTTCCCTTCGAGGGCCACCGGGTGGAACCCTTTCTCCCCTTCGAGTTTTCCGGCCTCACGGTCACCCTTTTCCCCGTCAATCATCCGCCGGTTCCCACCTTCGGCGTGAGGATTGATTCACCGGGGGGATCCGTCGCGTACACGGGTGACACCACGTCAGATATCCCCGAACGGTCGAGGAGGCTCCTCTCGGGGGTCGACCTTCTCATCCTCGATGCCATCGTCCCGCCCGAGATCCGGCTGAACAAGCACATGAACTACGAGGACGCCCTGCGGATGGCCGGGGAGGCACACCCGGGGGAGTACCGCCTCGTCCACCTCTCCCACCTCATCCCCTGGACCCTCCCCCACCTGGCCCGGGACGGGGAATGCATCCTCTTCACGTGAAGCGGGGGACCCGGGGCCCGGGTCCAGAGGGACCCCTTACCACCCTGGACCGGGGGAGCCGCTTCTCGCCTTCTCCCCTCTGGACGGCTTCGGCATGGTCCCAAGGGGCCACTATCCCCACGGGCCAGCCCCGTCTCCTTCGGAGCCGGGTCCCTTCCGGGACCCAGGTCAGTCCAGAGGGGCCCCTTACCCCCCTGGACAGGAGGAGCCGCTTCGCGCCTCCTCCTTACCCAAACCTCTTTTATTCCCCTCTCACCAAGGAATAGGTGAGATGGAGATCAAGATACTCGAACTGTCAAAGGACCGGGCACGGATCGTCTTCCCCGGGGAGGGACACACCTTCATGAACCTCCTCACCGACGAGGTTCTCAAGGACCCCGCGGTGGACGTGGCCCGCTACACCATGGAGTTCCAGCACTCGGACCCCGAGTTCTTTATCACCACGAACCGGAAGGACCCCATCAAGGTCATCAGGGACGCCTGCAAGAGGATCTCGGGCTACTGCGACGAGATCATGAAGGGAATCAAGGAAGCCTGAGCAGGCCTGCGGCGAGCCCCCTCCCTGAATCACTCTAAAAAAGTTTTTTTATTCCCGGTCCCGGCACGGGAACACGGTCCCCATTACTGTGCCCGCTCGGTGAAGGCGACCGACCCCGCGACCTTCGTGATCTTCACCTTCACCTTCTCCCCTGGCTTTGCCCCCGCGACGTAGATGGTGTACTTCCCCATCCGGGCCACCCCGTCCCCACGCCGGGAGACGGAGAGGATGGAGAGCTCGACGACGGTCCCCTCCTGGGGCCTCTCCTCCTGGGGCTCGAGCCGGACCTTCCGCTTTTTCACCGGCCGGTGCCCCCCGCAGGCGTCGCACCGGAGGATGGGGATCCTCCCGTCCTTGACGAGCCGGGTGTCTGGCCTCCCGCACTCGGAGCAGATGACATAATCCTCGACATAGCTCCGGATGAGAGCGTTTACCGAGGCGGGCTCGAACTTCCCGTTGAAGACCGCCCGGTTGCCCTCGATTTTCCCGGCGGTGCCCAGCTCCCCGACCAGGTACTTCAGGAGATCCTCGGGGCTCCGGTTCAGGATGTCCGCTATCTCCGCGAGGTTCTCGAGCACCGTGGTCTTCCCCTCGATGAAGACCTTCCCGGGCGGCACCTGGAAGCGCTCGTGGGAGCTCTCCACCTCGGTGATCTGGGAGTAGGCCTTCTTCAGGAGGTCCTCGTACGACTGGGGCATGCGTATTGTATTTGGCCGCACCGGTGTTAAAGCTCGCCCCCGGGGCCCTTAGATCCGCCACCCCCGGGGCCCTTAGATCCGCCACCCCCCGGTGCCTTAGATCGCCCTCCCGGTGCCCCTGGAACCGTTACCCCCCGGGGCCCTTTGATCCCTATTCCCCGGCGCCCGACAGTCATACTTATCTCAACCCCTCGCCAACCTTCCGTACATGCAGACAGAGGATCTCTCCCTCCTCCGGCGGGAACTGGGCCGGGATCTCACCGACGTGGAGATGGCATGCTTCGAGAACCTCTGGAGCGAGCACTGCAGCTACCGGTCGACGAAGACCCTCCTCAGGACCCTCCCCACCGAGGGGAAGGACGTGATCGTGGGGCCCGGGGACGATGCCGCGGTGGTGAGGTACTCGGAGGACCTTGCCGTCGTCGTCGGGATGGAGAGCCACAACCACCCGAGCTATGTGGACCCGTACCATGGTTCAGCGACGGGGGTCGGGGGGATTGTCAGGGACGTGGTATCCATGGGGGGCCGGCCCATCGCCCTCCTGGATCCCCTTTACTTCGGGACCTTCGAGCATGAGAAGAACCGGTACCTCTTCGAGCACGTGGTGGCGGGCATCGGGGACTACGGGAACTGCATCGGGGTGCCCGTGGTCGGCGGGGAGATGGGGGTGGACCCGTCCTATCGGGGAAACCCCCTCGTGAACGTCGTCTGCGTGGGCATCGTCCACCCCGACCGGTACCTCACCGCCCGGGCGAAAAGGCCGGGGTCCCACCTTCTCCTCGTCGGGTCATCCACCGGCAGGGACGGCCTCGGGGGAGCCTCCTTCGCCTCCCGGGACCTCTCCGAGGACTCGGAGGCCGAGGATCGGCCGTCGGTCCAGATCGGGGACCCGTACACCGAGAAGCTCATTATCGATGCCACCCTCGAGATGGCGGAGACGGGAAAGGTCCTCTCCTGCAAGGACCTGGGGGCGGCGGGCCTCGCCGGGGCGTCGAGCGAGATGTGCGCGAGCTTCGGGGCCCTCATTCACGCCGACCGGATCCACCTGCGGGAGGCGGGGATGACCCCGCCCGAGATCATGCTCTCCGAGTCCCAGGAGCGGATGCTTTTCGAGGTTGCGGCGGCCGACGTGCCGGCCATGGGGGCCATCGCAGAAAAGTATGACCTCGGCTGGTCCGATATCGGCGAGGTGATCCCCGAGTGCCGGTACATCATCCGGTTCAGGGGAAAGGTGGTGGCAGACCTCCCCATCCAGCTCCTCGCCGGCGATGCCCCCCTCTGTTTCTGGGAGAAGAGGCCCGCCCCCGCCCGGGCGCCCTTCAGAACCCCGGTCGCGAACCTGAAGAACCTCGCCCTCGCGGTGCTCTCCCACCCCGAAGTGGCCGGGAAGGACTGGGTCACGGAGCAGTACGACCATGACGTCCAGCTCCGGTCCATCTCCCTCGGCCGGGATGCGGCGGTCCTCCGGCTCGGGCAGGGCGCCCTCGTCCTCTCCTGCGGCTGCAACCCCCGGCAGATCGCCCTTGCCCCGTACGAGGGGACGGCCAACTCCCTCCTCGAAAACGCCGCGAACCTCGCGGCCCTCGGCGCGACCCCTCTCTGTATCGTGAACTGCCTGAACTTCGCGAGCCCGATCCACCCCGAGATCTACTGGCAGATCGAGCAGTGCATCCTCGGCCTCGGGGACATGGCGAGGAGGCTGAAGATCCCCGTCGTCGGGGGGAATGTATCCCTGTACAACGAGAGCGACGAGTTCGGTACGAAGATCCTCCCCACCCCGTCCATCGGCCTCCTCGGAAAGGGAGAGGTGCGGCGGTGGAAGGCGGCACCGGCGGGATCCCTCCTCGCCCTCGTCGGGGAGACAAAACCCGAGTACGGGGGATCCGTCCTGGACGCGGTGGCCGGGTGCGGCGGCGACCCCCCCTCGGTGGCCGATCCCGGGGTGATCAACGCGATCCGGGAGCTCGTGGCCGGCGATCGGTGCGAGGCGGCGACCGACCTCTCCCAGGGGGGTCTCCTCTCCGCCCTCGCCGCTCTGGTCCCGTCGGCAAAGGTCGTTCTCGGTCCGGATGCCCTCTGCGAGCTCTTCTCGGAGTCGGCGGGGAGGTTCCTCCTCGCGGTGAAGGAGGAGTCCGACCTGAAGGGATTGTCGTACCGGGTCATCGGCGAGGCGGGGGGAGAGGGGCTCCGCATCCGGGCGGGAACGGAGAGCCTGACCCTGTCGCCGGAGGAGATGGAGAGCGCCCGCACATCCCTCACCCGGCTCATGCGCTCCTGATTTTTCCTTCCCGTGCCGGGCTCAGGAAATAGAATTTCCCTCTCCCTCGGAGGCGGGAAATTTACTGCCTCTCCTTCGGGGAAGAGACATCCCGTCGGAGGCATTGACATGCCCCTCCGGGTCGGGAAATCGACATTTCCCTCTCCCTCGAGGCATTGACATGCCTCTTCGGGCTTACCCCGAGGCCTTCTTCACCGCGTCGATGAACTCCCCGATCTTCTTCGCGTCCCCCAGGTCTCTCTTCGCGAAGGAAAAAGCGCCCTCGACCTTCACCTTCCGGGCTTCGAGGGCGGCCTTCAAAATCCCGAGGGTTTCCCCGGGCTTTCCCCCGCAGGTGGCGAAGACCATCCCTTTCTTTCCCTCGCAGCCGGTGAGGGCTTCGACGGCTGCGTTCGCACCCGGCGTCGGGCGCCATGCCCAGACCGGCGTGCCCACGATGACGAGATCGTGGGCCGAGACATCTATCTTCGATGGCTCGATGACGGCCTTCTCACCGGCCATGGCCTTCCGGGCCCCCACGAGATACCTGCTGATCTTGCCGTAATTCGCGGTGTCCCTGACCGGGATCATGACCGCGCCCGTCGCCTTTGCGACGACCTCGGCCACCATTTTCGTGTTCCCGGTCTCGGAGTGGTACACGATGCAGACGGACATGGTGAGGGTGATTGGAGGGCGATGGAGAAAAAAGGGTGGGTTGGACGGGATGGGTGGAATTACTTCCTGAACCCGGAGGGGCCATCAGGCTCCGAGGGAGAAAAAGGAATTTCGAGGAAATTATTTCTTGAACCCGAAGGAGATAACAATCTCCGAGGGAGAAGGAAATAATGTCGAAAGACATTATTTCCTGAACTGGGGCATGAGGCTGCGGAGGTCCTTCCCGACCTCCTCGATGAGGTGCTCCTCGTCGGCCTTCGTGAGGGCGTTAAAGACCGGCCGGTTCACCTGGTTCTCGAGGATCCACTCCTTTGCAAACTCGCCGGACTGGATCTCGTCGAGGAGCTCCTGCATCACCCCGTACACCTCGGGCCCGATGACCCGGGGGCCCCGGGTGAGGTCGCCGTACTGGGCGGTGTTGCTGATGGCGGCACGCATGTTGGTCAGGCCCCCCTCGTGAATCAGGTCGACGATGAGCTTCAGCTCGTGGAGGATCTCGAGATACGCCATCTCGGGGGCATAGCCGGCGTCGACAAGGGTCTCGAAGCCGGCCTTGATGAGGGAGGTGCAGCCCCCGCAGAGGACCGCCTGCTCTCCGAAAAGGTCGGTCTCGGTCTCCTCCCGGAAGCTGGTCTCAAGGACGACGGCGCGGGTCGCGCCGATGCCCTTCGCATAGGCGAGGGCGATGTCCTTCGCCTTCCCCGAGGCATCCTGATGGATCGCGATGAGGGCGGGGACTCCCTTCCCCTCCTCATAGGTTCTCCTCACCATGGCGCCGGGCCCCTTCGGGGCCACCATGATCACATCCACGGTCGTAGGAGGGACGATCTGGCCGAAGTGGATGTTGAACCCGTGGGAGAACATGAGGCAGGTCTTCGGCTTCAGGTTCGGGCCGATATCAGCCCGGTATGCCGCCGCCTGCAGCTCGTCGGGAACCAGGATCTGGACCACGTCCGCCTTCTTCACCGCGTCCTTCACCGGGAGGACCTCGAAGCCCTCCTTCTTCGCCCGGTCCCAGCTCTTCCCGGGCCGGAGGCCGATGATCACCGAGAGGCCGCTGTCCCGGAGGTTCAGGGACTGGCCACGGCCCTGGGAGCCGTAGCCGATGACCGCGATGGTCTTCCCCTTGAGCACGCCGAGATCGGCATCATCATCAAAGTACCTGGGTATCGTGGGTTCCATACCCGCAGTTATCTCGCGTGGTACGAGATAAAGATTATATGAGGAAAAGGGAAGATTCATTAGCGAATCATCCCCATTCCCCTCATACTGATCGTTCTCTCTCCATGACGCAAACTTCTTCGGACCTTCCCGATGTCCAGGCTTCCCAGCCGGAGGTCTGCATCAACCTGACCCGGGTGGGCGTGACGAACGTGAAGAAGCTCGTGGAGGTGCCGAGGCCGAACAAGCGCCCGGTCATCTTCATCTCCACCTTCGATGTCTTCGTGGACCTCCCGGCGCAGCTCAAGGGGGCGAACCTCTCCCGGAACTTCGAGGTCATCGACGAGGTCCTCCAGCAGGCCATCGACGGGGAGGTGAAGGAGGTGGAGCAGCTCTGCTCCACCGTCGCCCGGAAGCTCCTCGACCGGCACGAGTACGCCGACCGGACCGAGGTGACCATGCGGAGCCAGTTCATGCAGCGCAGGGAGACCCCCGTGAGCATGACCGCCTGCCACGAGGTGGTGATGGTGTACGCAAAGGCCGTGGCCCGCCGGAACGACTCGAACCCCTTTGTCCGGAAGTCCATCGGGGCCGAGGTGACGGGCATGACCGCCTGCCCCTGCGCCCAGGATATCATGAAGGACCGGGCCGCCCATGTCCTCAGGAACCTCGGGATCCCCCAGGAAAAGGTGGACGCCTTCTTCACCGAGGTCCCCATGGCCACCCACAACCAGCGGGGCAAGGGATTCCTCTGCATCGAGACCGACGACGACCAGAGGGTCGGCCTCGAGGACATCATCGACATCCTGAAGGACTCCATGTCGGCCCGGATCTACGAACTGCTGAAGCGCGGGGACGAGAGCTACGTGGTCCTCGAGGCCCACAAGAACCCGAGGTTCGTGGAGGACTGCGTGAGGGAGATCGCCCGGAAGGTCCTCGGCACCTTCGCGAGTCTCCCCGCCGACTCGGTGGTCACCATCAAGCAGACCAACGAGGAGTCAATCCACCAGCACAATGCCTATGCCGAGCGGAAGGCCACCCTGGCCGAGCTCATGGTGGAGATGGAGGGCGAGCTCTCCGGCCAGTGAGATTCCTCACCGGCACACGAACCGGATTCTCCGCGACGGACCGTGATGCAGGTTCCATGCCCCCGCGGACGTTCCCGGCCCCATCCGGGCACACCTGCACCCGGGACTCTTTTTTCTTCACAGTTGTGAAGCAGAACTCAGGCGATGTTCCAAAACGAAAACTATAACTAACGCATCGGAGAAAGTAGGTGCTTAACGTACAACATGTACGGGTAACTATCTTAGAACAATCGCACAGAGTGTGCCTTAACCACAGTACAGCCTGAAGAACACCGAACGCAAAATTGAGGCGATACCATTGTCGAAAGTTGTAGAGATCTCTCCAACCACGAGACATGAAGGCCACTCCAAGCTCACCCTGAAGGTCGACGATCAGGGAATCGTTGAGCGCGGAGACTGGCTCTCCATCACCCCGGTGAGGGGTGTTGAGAAGCTCGCCATCGGTAAGACGATGGAACAGGTCCCGAAGATTGCCTCTCGGGTCTGCGGTATCTGTCCCATCGCCCACTGCCTGGCGGGTATTGAATCCATGGAGGCCTCAGTCGGCTGCGAGATCCCGATGGACGCAAAGCTCCTCCGGGTCATCCTCCATGCCGCGAACCGGCTCCACAGCATCGCCCTGCACAACATCCTGATCCTTCCGGACTTCTATATCCCGGGAACGGAGACAAAGATCAACCCGTTCACCAAGGAACAGCCGGTCAGGAGTGTTGCAGCACGGATCATCCGGCTCCGCGAGATCGGGCAGACCATCGGCGCCATCGCCGGCGGCGAAGCCGTCCACCCGTCCAACCCCCGGGTCGGCGGGATGTACCGCAACGTGAGCCCCCGGGCGAAGCAGAAGATGGCAGACCTCGCCAAGGAAGGCCTGGTCCTCGCCCGCGAGCAGATGGATTTCATGATCGCGGTCATCCGGAACATGCAGAAGAGGGAGTGGACCGACGTCGCGGGGAAGAAGATCCCCCTCCCGAAGACGCTCGGGTTCCACGACCAGGGCGTCATGGCCACCTCCCCGATGTACGGATCCTCCTCCCTCGACGAGAAGCCCATGTGGGACTTTGCCCGGTGGAAGGAAACCCGGCCCTGGGACTGGTACCAGGGTGAGATGACCGTGGACCTCGAGGACCCGACGTACCCCATCGGTGGGACCACGAAGGCCGGCACGAAGGTCAACCCCCAGATGGAGGCCTGCAACGGCGTCCCGACATACGACGGCCAGCCGGTCGAGGTCGGCCCGAGGGCCCGGCTCTCGACCTTCAAGAACTTCCCCGAGAAGGGCACCTTCGCCCAGCACATCGCCCGGCAGCTGGAATACCCCGACTGCCTCTACTCCATCCTCAAGTGCCTGGACAACCTGGACACTTCGGGGAAGGTCCTGGCGGACAACATCCCCCAGGGTGACGGGTCCATGGGCTGGGCCGCGAACGAGGCCCCAAGGGGAACCGATGTCCACCTGGCACGCGTGAAGGACGGGCGGGTGCTCTGGTACGAGATGCTCGTGCCCACCACCTGGAACCTCCCGACCTGCAGCCGCGGTCTCACGGGAGCGCCCTGGCAGATCGCCGAGATGGTCGTCCGGGCCTATGACCCGTGCGTGTCGTGCGCAACCCACATGATCGTGGTGGACCAGGAGAACAGGCTGGTAGCCCAGAAGCTCATCCAGTGAAGGGAATGGAAGCATCGCTGTATCCCGAGATCGTGGTGGCAGGCTGCGGCAACCCGCTCTATGCGGACGACGGGTTTGGAACCGCGGTAGTGGAGAGTCTCCAGGGCCTCGAGCTCCCCGAGA
The DNA here is from genome assembly GCA_035310965.1 of Methanomicrobiales archaeon. Taxonomy (GTDB): domain Archaea; phylum Halobacteriota; class Methanomicrobia; order Methanomicrobiales; family JACTUA01; genus JACTUA01. Next base: position 1,635 of record DATGDI010000081.1, on the reverse strand, counting down.
ACGTCAAGGTGATTGACGCGGGGCTCGGGGGCCCCCATTTCGTCTTTACCCTCCTCGACCCGGAGTCCACGAAGAAGCTCATCATCGTGGACATCGCGGACTTCGGGGGGGAACCCGGCGAGCTCAGGTGGCTCGCCGTGGACGAGCTCCCCGTGGGGAGCTACCGGGACGCCCACTCCTGGGACCTGACCGAGCCGCTCCAGCGCATCAAGGACGATATCCGGATCCGGGTCCTTGCATGCCAGAAGAAGTACGTATCTGCCCCTGAGATGGTCATCGGGATCACAGACGAGGTTCAGAGATCCATACCTGGAGCTGTATCCGAGATACTCAAGGAAATCGGGATGAACTATGGGACTGCTTAACTCCATCAAGAAGACCATCGGCGGAGAGGAAAAGCCCGCCGGGGTTGCGACGGAGAAGAAGGTGGAAGCTACAAAGGAGGCGAAACCTGTGGCAAACAAGATCAAGCTCGGGCACGTACACATGAGCGGCTGCACCGGCTGCCTCGTGTCCGTGGCCGACAATTACCTGGGACTCATCAAGATCCTGGACGACTATGCCGACCTCGTCTACGGCATCGCGCTCGCCGACGTCCGGCACATCCCCGAGATGGATGTGGCCCTCGTCGAGGGTTCGATCTGCATCCAGGACAAGGAATCGGTGGAGGAGATCAAGGAGACGCGGAAGAAGTCCAAAATCGTGGTGGCCCTCGGCTCATGCGCGAGCTACGGGAACATCACCCGGTTCTGCCGCGGCGGGCAGCACAACCAGCCCCAGCACGAGTCCTTCCTCCCCATCGGGGACCTCATCGACGTGGATGTCTACATCCCCGGATGCCCCCCGAGCCCGGAGCTGATCAGGAACGTCGCAGTCATGGCGTACCTGCTCCTGCAGGGGAACGCGGACCAGAAGGCCCTCGCGGGCAAGTACTTAAAGCCGCTCATGGCCCTCGCGAAGCAGACCACGAAGGCATCCTACAACAACCTGATGAACGACGTCGTCGACCAGGGACTCTGCATCGGATGTGGTATCTGCGCGGCAGCCTGCCCTGTCCGGGCCATTACGCACGAGTTCGGGAAGCCCCAGGGACAGCGGGACCTCTGCATCAACTGCGGTTCCTGCTACGGCTCCTGCCCGAGGTCGTTCTTCAACTTCGACGTGATTCCTGAATTCGAGGGCATCAGCGAGATCATCGCTGGAGCGCTCAAGTGAGGTGAGAGAGATGGCATCAGATCCATATCTCGGCAAATACACGACCTGTGTCGCGGCGCGGAGCACCGATAAGGAGATCCTCCAGAAGTCGCAGGACGGCGGCATCGCCACCGCCCTCATGGTCTATGCCCTCGAACAGGGGATCATCGACGGGGCCATCGTGGCGGGCAAGGGCGACCGGCCCTGGCAGCCCCGGCCTATGGTCGCCATGAGCCGTGAGGAGATCCTCAAGGCCCAGGGGACGAAGTACAACATCAGCCCCCAGATCTCCTGGCTCAAGGAGGCAACCCGGTCCTTCGGTCTCGACAAGGTCGGGATCACGGGCGTCTGCTGCCAGATGCAGGCGACCCGGAAGGCCCAGCTCTATCCCATCAATATGCGGGATGTCCCGGGGAAGATCGCCCTCGCGGTCGGCCTCTT
>DATGDI010000080.1:0-2272 GCA_035310965.1 Methanomicrobiales archaeon | reverse complement strand
TCACCCTCGAAGCGTCCTGGGCGGCCGTCGCCGCCATCGTGATCGGCTATCTCGTCATGGGGATACGGATCGTGAGGCCCACCCACCGGGTGCTCATCGAGTTCCTGGGGAAGTACCAGAAGTACGGCAACCCGGGGCTGTACTGGATCCTCCCGGGCATCCAGAAGCTGTATACCGTGAACATCACCGAGAAGCTCGTGAACGCCGACCGGCAGGAGATCATCACGAGCGACAACCTGAACGCCTTCGTCGACGCCCAGATCTACTTCAAGGTCAGGATCGACGAGGAGAGCGTGAAGGCCTCGCAGTACAATGTCTTCAACTACGAGGACCAGATCGTGGCCCTCGCGAGGACGACGCTCCGGAACATCATCGGCGGGATGACCCTGAAGACCGCCAACTCCGAGCGTAACACCATCAACCTCAACCTCGCCGAGGCCCTCACGAAGGAGACAGCCGCCTGGGGGATCCAGATCGTCCGGGCCGAGCTCAAGGAGATCCAGCCGCCTCCCGACGTCCAGGAGACCATGAACAAGGTGGTGAAGGCCTTAAACGAGAAGACCGCGGCCATCGACTTCGCCACGGCCACCGAGACGAACGCCGACGGCCAGCGGCGGGCCGCCATCAAGCAGGCCGAGGGGGTCAAACAGGCGACGATCCTCGAGGCCCAGGGGAAGGCCGAGGCCATCCGGCTCGTGAACGAGGCGGCGAAGCAGTACTTCCAGGGCACGGCCATCACCCTCCGGCAGCTCGAGGTCGCCGAGAACGCCCTCGCGACCAACACGAAGATCATCGTCCCCGCCGGCCAGAGCGTGGTGAACGTCATCGGGGGCCTCCTCGGCGTGGAGACCGGGAAACAGGCCGACCCCGGCACCCCGAACCCGGTCAAATCCCTCTGGATGCCGCCCGGTCAGTGACAGGAGGATATCACCTATTTTTCCAGGTGCCAGAACCCGGAAGATCCCTCTATCGATCTGATCCGAATCGTGTTCCCGGGCTCACTGTTCCGCCGGGAAACAATCCGGAACGGAACAGCCCTCCGGGATACGTCAGCCCCGAGCCTCGCGGGAAAGGAAATACCCGAGGGCCACCCTGATGAGGACCACGGCCCCGAGAACAAGGATTTCCTGCTGGCCGGGCGCGATGAGGGTATTGATGATATCCGCGGCGATGAAGAACTCGAGCCCGAAGATGATCTTCTCGGTGAAGGGTTTCCTGATGACATCGTAGCCCTTTTCAATCCCGAGCAGCTCGCGCCCCAGGATCTCGGCAATGGCCCGGATCCCGCCGTAGGTGATGAGGAGGGCGCCGGCTCCCCCGAAGAAAAAAGCGATCCCGTGGACGATCTCGGTGAGCATCGAACCTCCGGAGTGGATACCGCCCGGAGGTGTTTAAAGTTTCTCTTTTTGTAAACTCCCCCAATATTTATCAGCATGCCGCGGGACTGGCTCCATCAGCGTGAAAGGTGATCTTCATGAAAAAGACCCTGTATTTCCTCCTCGGAATCGCCCTGATCGGAACTCTCCTCGTCGCAGGCTGTGCGCAGCAGCAGGCCGTGCCGCCGCAGCAGACGCCTGCACCGACCACGGTGCCCCTTACAACCGTCCAGACGACCATCCAGACCCCGGCAGCTCCTGCCGGGTATACCGTCAAGCTCGGGGATACCTCCCTCGGGAAGGTCCTCACCGGGGCAGACGGGATGACCCTGTACTTCTTCATCACCGACCTCGCGGGCGAAGGGGTGAGCACCTGTTACGGGAGCTGTGCCTCGTTCTGGCCGGTCTTTTACGCAAGCACCATCTCGGTAGAGCCTCCCCTCCGGGCATCTGACTTCTCGTCCATCACGAGGACCGACGGGACGATGCAGACGACCTACAAGGGCCGTCCCCTCTATTCCTTCGCGAACGACAAGAGGCCCGGCGACGTGAAGGGCGAGAATGTCCTGAAGACATGGTACGTGGCGAAAACGGATTACACGGTGATGATCGCGAGCCGGCCGGAGACAGGGGCCTTCCTGACCGACAGCACAGGCCGGGCTCTCTACATCTGGCTGAAGGATACCACGCTGGGGGACAGTGCATGCAGGGGGACCTGTGCCGCCACCTGGCCGCCCTTCTCAGCGAGCACCCTTGTGGTTCCCTCGGCCCTGAGCCTCACAGACTTCAGCACCTTCACCCGGTCGGACGGGATGCGGCAGACGGCGTTCATGGGCCGGCCCCTCTACTACTACTCGTTAGACAAGGATGCCGGGGACCTCTACGGCCAGGGTATC
>DATGDI010000079.1:0-23097 GCA_035310965.1 Methanomicrobiales archaeon | reverse complement strand
CCCCGATGCCTGGGTACGGGCCTGCAGGGCCCCGGCCCTCCTCCCCCTGGTTGAAGAGGGCCTCGCCCTTCTCACGGCCGATGGAACCGTGCTCCGGCGCGGCTTCACCACCGGCACCACCGCCGCGGCGGCCTGCAAAGCGGCCATCCTCTCCCTCGGCGGTGACGAGGTGGAGGAGGTCTCCGTCACCCTCCCCTGCGGGATCGAGGTCGACCTCCCCGCCCGGGCCCGGGAGGGGGAGGGCTCCTCGGTGAAGGACGCCGGGGACCACCCCTCCGACGTGACGGGCGGGCTCGAGTTTGTCGCGTCCGCGAGGCCTTCGGAGGATGAACTCGTTCTCGAGTTCGGGGAGGGGATCGGCAGGTACGCGAGGGATGTTCCCGGGCACGCCATCGGGTCACCGGCGGTGAGCGGGCCCGCCCTCTCCTCCATCACCGGGGCATCCCTCGAGGGGCTGGAGGGGGCCGGCTGCCATGGCGCGGTGGTCTCCCTCCGGGTCCCCCGGGGGCGAGAGGTGGCGTCCCGGACCCTTAACCCGAGGCTCGGGATCGAGGGGGGCATCTCCCTCCTCGGGACCACCGGCCTCGTGGAGCCCTGGGACGAGCACCTGGTCTCCTCGGTGCTGGAGCGGGTACGGGCCGCCGAAACGCCGGTCCTCACCACGGGAAGGACGGGCCTCATGTACTCCCGGCTCCTCTTCCCCGCCCGTGAGGTGATCCTGGTCGGGGGAAGAATAGGGGAGGCGCTGGAGGCCTCCCGGGGCCAGGCGATCCTCTGCGGGCTCCCCGGGCTCATCCTCCGGGAGATCTGCCCCGGCATCCTCGAGGGGACGGGCTGTGATACCGTCGCGGATCTCCTGGCCCGCCAGGGGTGGAGGGAGGTGGTGGAGCCCTGCCTTTCCGCCTTCCACCGCAGGATGCCCGGGGTCAGGGTCGTCCTCATCGACAGGAACGGGCTCGTCCTGGGGGGCGTGCCGTGAAGATCGTCGGGGTCGGGTGCGGGCCCGGCCTGCTCACCGAGGAGGCGATCCTCGCCCTGCGGGGAGCCCGCCGGGTGTACGGCTCGCGGCGGGCCATCGAGATCGCGAGGCATGCCCTTCCCCGTTCCTGCGAGATCCACGAGATCCGGGACTACTCATCCCTGGAATTCCCTGAGGACGCCATCCTCCTTTCCACGGGCGATCCCATGCTCGCCGGCCTCGGGAACCGGGAGGGGGAGGTGGTTCCCGGCATCTCCTCGCTCCAGCTCGCCTTTGCCCGGCTCCGGCTCCCCCTCGCGCAGGTCTCGGTGGTCGACGGGCATGGACGGGACCCCGGCCAGGCCATCGGGGAGGCCGTGGAGGAGCTCCGCCGGGGGAAGTTTGTCTTCCTCATCCCGGATCCCGCCTTCCCCACCAGCGATCTTGCCGCCGCCATCGGGAGAGAGGATATCCCCTGTACCATCGCCCTCTGCGAGAACCTGGGATACCCGGAGGAGCGGATCATCCTGGGGACCCCCGACCGGCCCCCTGCGGGTGGATCCCGGCTCTTTTCCCTGGTCATCGGCCGGATTCCCTTATAACAAGTTCTATGTAGTTAAAACAAGTAAAATTGTGTGGTGTTCCCGTGCATATCATGGAGGGATTCCTCCCCGTCTCGTGGTGCCTCCTCTGGTGGCTCGCCGCCCTCCCCTGCCTTGCCCTGGGGATCCGGGAGCTGCGCAGGGTCCTCTCACGGGACCGCGAGGCCCTGCCCCTCCTCGGGATGACCGGCGGCTTCGTCTTCATCCTCTCCTCCCTGAAACTCCCCTCGGTCACGGGGAGTTCATCCCATCCGACGGGGACGGGCCTCCCTGCCATCGCCTTCGGGCCCTTCATCACCACGGTCATCGGGACCATCGTCCTTCTCTTCCAGGCCCTCTTCCTCGCTCACGGGGGGCTTTCCACCCTTGGGGCGAACATCATCTCCATGGGGGTTGCCGGCCCCGTGGCCGGCTGGGGGGTGTACCGGCTCCTCAGGAACACCCGGGCAAACATGTACGCGACGGTGTTCCTCGCCTCGGCCTGTGCCGACCTGTTCACCTATGTGACAACCTCCCTCCAGCTCGCCCTTGCCTACCCCGCCGCGGTAGGGGGGGTCGGAAGCTCCCTGGCCGTGTTCCTGGCCATATTTGCCCTGACCCAGATTCCCCTCGCCATCCTCGAATCGGTGGTCCTCGTGCTCGTCTTCCGGTACATCGTCCAGCTCCGGCCGGGGATCCTTGTCCGCCTGAAACTCATGCCGGAAGACCGGATCGCTGCACCTGCCGGGGGTGCGTGATGCTCCGGAGACACCGGTTCGGGATCCTTGTAATGGCTGCACTCATGTTCCTCGGAATCCTCGCGCTCTGGGCGGGATACCGGGGGTATCCCGGCTCCGACGATCGGGGGTCGGCCGGAGTGGCCGGGCTGACCGGTACACCCGAAGAACAGGTCCGCCCCCTCGTGTGGCAATGGGTGCCGCAGGGCGCCGGGACGGAGGCCGCCCTCTTCGCCCTGCAGGCGGGCATCGGGGTAGCTATCATCGGCTGGGCCCTCTGGCGATGGAGGGGCACGGGGGAACGGGAGGAATGAACCGGGAGGGCCGCGACGATGTATGAGGAGTTCCTCGAGGACATCGCCCAGGGGAACGGCCTTCGGGAGGTGAGCCCCTCCCTGAAGCTGGGAGCGGCCCTGGGGGCCATTCTCCTCTGTCTCCTCTCCCCGGGCTTTCCCGGGCCCCTCGCCATCGCGGCCCTCCTCTCCCTCGGGATTCTGCTCCTCGCCCGGGTCGATCCCCGGACGTACGGGAGGCTTCTCCTCGCACCCTTCTCCTTCGCCCTCGTGAGCGCGGGCGCGATCCTTCTCCTCACGGGAGCCGGGGGTGCCTTCTTCAGCTGGACCCCCCTTCCGTGGCTCTCCCTCTCCATCACGCCGGCGGGCATCAACGAAGGGATCCTCGTCCTCTCCCGGATGACCGGGGGCATGTCCGCCCTGATCTTCCTCGCGGTCACCACCCCCATGACCGATCTTTTCATGGTCATGAGGCGGTACGGGGTGCCGGAGCCGGTCCTCGATCTCGCGATGATGATCTACCGATCCATCTTCACCATCCTCGACCAGCTCGTCCAGACGTACCAGGCCCAGCGGATGCGGCTCGGCTACTCGTCCTTCCGCGAATCCCTCCGGTCCTTCTCGAACCTGGCCGGGTCGGTCTTCATCGCGGGCTGGATCGCCGGCGAGGACCTCGTCCGGGCCATGGATGCCCGGTGCTACGACGGGAGGTTCGCAGTGCCCGGGGGATCCCGGCTGGTGGAGACCCGGCACGTCCTCTGGGTGGTGGCATTTCTCCTCGTGTCATCGGCCATGGTCGTTTTCACGCGGGGGATGACGGTCATGCCGGGGGGATGAGATGAGCGGCATCATCCTCGAGGCACGGGATGTCAGGTACCGGTACCCGCACGGCATGGAGGCGATCCGGGGGATCAGCTTCCACGTGCGCCGGGGCGAGAAGGTCGCCCTCGTCGGCCCGAACGGTGCAGGGAAGTCAACCCTCCTCCTCATGTTTAACGGCATGCTCCGGCCCGACTCGGGGATGCTCCTCTTCGACAACCGGCCCCTCGTGTACGACCGGGAGTCCCTCCGGGAACTCCGGCGGAGGGTCGGGTTCGTCTTCCAGAACCCGGACCGCCAGTTCATTGCCCCGACGGTCTGGCAGGACGTCGCCTTCGGCCCGACGAACCTCGGCCTCTCCCCGGGGCAGGTCGGAGAGGCGGTGGAGTCGGCCCTCCGGAACGTCGGGCTCGCCGGCCTGGGGGACCGGCCCCCGCACCAGCTCTCGAGCGGTGAGAAGAAGCGGGTGGCCATCGCCGGGGTCCTCGCCATGGACCCCGACCTCCTCGTCCTCGATGAGCCGACGAGCAACCTGGACCCGGCCGGCTCCGAGGACATCATGGAGCTCCTGGAGGAGCAGCGGGGGAACGGGAAGACCGTGTTCATCTCCACCCACGACGTAGAGCTCGCCTATCCCTGGGCCGACCGGGTGATCCTCCTCCGCAGAGGGGAGATCCTGCGTGAGGACTCCCCGGAGGTGGCCTTCGGGGACCCGGACCTCGTCCGCAGGGCACGACTCTCTGTCCCGGTCCTCCTCGATCTCCACCGGGAGCTCGGGAAACGTGGCCTGCCTCTCCCGGGGAAAAGGCCGAGAACCGTCCTCGACCTGGTACACACCATCGAGAGAGCGGCAAGGACCGGGGGAGTCCGCCCTGCCCCGGGAACCATCCATGTCTGCAATGTGGATGAGACCGGAAAAGAGACGCTCTCCCGGTGGCTTTCCGCCCACGGCGGTGTCTCCCTCGGGGCGATGGGGACGCGGGCCAAGCAGGTCGCCTCGGAGGCGGGCCTCGACCTCGACTTCTCGTACGGGGTCATCGACAAGTGCATGCTCGCGTCCCTGAACGGGAGGTCCTCCCTCATCCTCACGACCGGGGGAATGGTGCAGCAGGTGGGGCGACGGGTCTCGGCCTTCCGGGAGGAGTCCGGCTTCGAGATACCGGTGGAGAAGGTGGGGGAGGTGAAGGGGGGATGAGCCGGGCCATCCCGAGGGTCGTCATCGGCGGCACCTGGAGCGGCTGCGGCAAGACCACCGTCGCCCGGGGGCTCATGGCGGCCTTCGCCGCCCGGGGACTCGCGGTCCAGCCCTTCAAGGTGGGCCCTGACTTCATCGATCCCACCCACCACACGGCCATCTGCGGCCGCCCCTCGAGGAACCTCGATCCCTTCATGATGGGGGAGGAGGAGGTGGCCCGGGTCTTTGCCCGGGCCTCGGAGGGCGCCGACCTCGCCATCATCGAGGGAGTGATGGGGCTCTTCGACGGAATGGACGGGGGCGATGTCTCGAGCACCGCCCAAGTGGCGGAGCTCCTCTCGGCTCCCGTCGTCCTCGTCGTGGATCCGCGGGGCATGTCTGGTTCGGTCCACGCGGTGATCCGGGGATACTCGACGTACCGGCCCGGCGCATCGCCGGCCGGCATCATCTTCAACCGGGTGGCGAGCCCGAGGCACCGGGCCCTCATCGGGACAGGCCTTTCGGCCCGGGCCATGGGGTGGATCCCCGCCCGGGAGGAGCTCTCCATCGGGAGCAGGCACCTCGGGCTCGTCATGGCACCGGAGGTGGAGAGGCCCGGCCGGATCGAGGCGGGCATCTTCGAGGAGTGCTGCAATCTCGACGATATCCTCGAGCTTGCGAGAGCGGCTCCCCCTCTTCCCGTGCCACGCGCGCTTTCGGCGACACAGCCGGAAAGGGTGCGGATCGGCGTGGCCAGGGACGCGGCCTTCTGCTTCACCTACCAGGAGAACCTCGACCGGCTCGCCCGGGCGGGTGCAGACCTCGAGTTCACGAGCCCCCTCACCGATCCCTTCCCCGACGTTGACGGGCTCTACCTGCCAGGGGGGTACCCCGAGCTCCACGCCAGGGCTCTCTCGGGATCCCCCTTCCTCCGCGGGCTCCGCACCGCCTGCGGAGACGGCATGCCCGTCTACGGCGAATGCGGGGGCCTCCTCGTCCTCTCCCGGTCCCTCTCGGCGGGGGAGGGCGAGGTCGCCATGGCGGGGGTCCTCCCCGCCCGGGCGACCATCACGGGGAAGGTCCAAGCCCTCGGCTATGTCGAGGCCCGGGCAACGAGCACCGCCTCACTCCTCCCCCCGGGCCTCTCCTTCCGGGGACACGAGTTCCACTACTCGGCCATCGAATGCGAACGGGATGCCCGTTTCTCCCTCGACCTCGGCCGGGGAAAGGGCATCCGCGGCGGCCGGGACGGACTCACCGAGGGGAACACCGTGGGTACGTATACTCACGCGTACTTCACGGACGAGTTCGCCGAATCCCTGGTCCGGGCCGCCGAAAAATCCCGGAGGGCTTAGGGCTCTTCCGTTTCCAGGACATCGGGAAAGCCTCTCTCCCGCATCGCCTTCAGGAGAGGCTTGACCGCCGATCCCCCCATCCTCCCGAGGGCGAGGAGGGCCTCGTCCCTCACCTGCGGGTCCGAGTCCTGGAGGATGGAGATGAGGACCTCGATGGCAGCAGGGTCCCGGATCTTCCCGAGGGTCCTCGCCGCCTCCCGCCGGCCCTCCCGGGCCTCCCCCCGGAGGATTCCCGAGAGGGGCCCGATGGCCCTCGTCCCCAGGGCGCCGAGGGCCGAGGCCGCCTCCCGCCGGACGTTCTCGTCGGTATCGCCGATGGCCCGGACCAGGGGCTCCAGGGTCTCGGGGGGGCCGATGGCCGCGAGGGCCTTCACCACCTCGCGCCTGACCCTCCAGTTCTCGTCCCCGAGAGCCCCGGCGAGAGACGGGACGGCGCCCGGATCCCCGAGATGGCCGAGGGCGTGGGCCGCCTCGACCCTCACCCGCCAGTAGCCGTCCGAGAGCATCCCCCGGATGGCCTCCATCGCCTCCACATCGCGGAGCCTCGAGAGGGCATGGAGGGCCTCGGTCCGGACCCTCCAGTTCTCGTCCCTGAGGGCCGCGACGAGGGCCTCCACCGCCTCCGGGTCCCCCATCTCCCCGAGGGCCCAGGCGGCGGCGAAGCGCACATCGCCGTCGGTATCGAGGAGCCTCTCTGAGAGAGGCTCCACCGCCCTCCGGTCCTTCAGCCGCACAAGAGCCTCCACCGCCTCGTACCTCACTCCCCCGTCGGGATCCCCGAGGGCCTTTGCGAGGGTGTCGAGGAGGGCCGGGTCCGGGGCATCGCCGAGGGCCTTCACCGCCGCCCTCCGGACCGCGGCATCCCTCGGGTACCCGAGGGCACGGATCAGTCCCTCCCGGTCCCCCCTTTCCCGGAGCCTCTCGATGTTCGGCCGGAAGACGTCGAAGATCTCCATCCCTTCCTCACATCCCCGGGGGACCCCGGCGGGGAGCCGGCCTGCGTTCATTCATCTTCGTCTTCAGATCCGCTATCTTCCTCACCGCCCATTCCCCGCCCTGCCGGATGTTCGGGTCGGCGGTCCCCTGGAGGGCCCTCTGGAGGGGTTCCAGGGAAACGGCCCCGATCTTCACGAGCACCCCCGCCGCCTTCCACCTGACACCCTCGTCATGAAGCGCCGAGATGAGGAGGTCGACGGCCGGCTGCCCGATCTCGAGGAGGGCCCACTCGGCCTCCATCCGCACGTGCCACTCGGGGTCGGAGAGGGCCCGGATGAGGTGCCTCACCGCCCGTTCGTCCTTCATGGCCCCGAGGGCCCAGGCCACCGCGTCCCTGACCGGCGTGTGACGGTCCGAGAGGGCGGTGAGCAGGGCAGGGACCGCGGACCGGTCCCCGATCATGCCGAGGGAGATGACGGTCGCGGTCCGGACGTCCCCGTCCGCGTCCGCGAGGAGGGCGAGGAGGGCGGGGACCGCCTTCGGATCCGCGATCTTTGCGAGGGAGAGGACCGCCGCGAGCCGGACCTGCTCCTCCCGGTCGCCGAGGATCTCGATGAGGGGGTCCACGGCCCTCCGGTCCACGAGATCCCCGAGGATCCCGGCGGCGGCCCTCCGCACCTCCGCCGGGAGGCCGGGGGCGAGGGCCCGGATGAGTCCCTCGACGTCCCCGCGGGCCCCCATGGCCCCGACGGCCGATGGCGTCATCTCCTGGCCGGTCACTGCTCCCGACCCCCGTTCACCGGTAGGGGATGCCCCTTCATGATCCTCTCCCCCGGACCATCGCGAGAATCTCCCGGGCGAGGGCCTCGCTCGCCGGCCTGTCCTTCATGAGGGTGTCGAGCCGGACCGCCCCCCCAATCTTCACGGGGTCCCGGATGTCCTGGACGAAAACGTCGAGGAGGTCCCGGTACAGGTCGAAGGTCCCCTGGGAGGAGGGCTCCCTCCCCCAGGCCCTCATGAGCTCCGCCGCCGGGCCGCTCACCGGCCTGTCCCCGAGGAAGGGGCTCACGGCCACCACGAACTTCTCCCCGAGGGCCTCCGGAACACCGGCGCACTCCAGGATGGGGGCGATGGAGGTGACGGGGTTCGAGGGGCCGATGACCACCCCGTCGGCCTTTCCGATGGCCTGGAGCACCTCGGGGCTCGCCCTGGGAGGCTCGGTAAACCTCCTCACCACCTCCCTCACCCGGGGCATTCCCCGGCGCTTCACCCAGTAGTCCTGGAAGTGGAGGAGGCCGTGGTCGGTTTCGAGAAGGGTCGCGACGGGGGTGTCGGACATGGGGAGGAGGGCCGCCTCCACCCCGAGGCGTTTCGCGAGGAGGGCCGCGGCCTCGGTGAGGCGCATCCCCTTCCTGAGCATCTCTCCCCGGAGAATGTGGATGGCCCGGTCCCGGTCGCCGATCTTCAGGGCCTCCTCCCCTCCCCACGCCGCGATGGCGTCGTGGGTCACGAAGGTGTCGCCGGAGAGGCCCCACCATGTCGCGGTATCGGCGAGGCCGGCAAAGAGGTACATCACCGTGTCGAAATCCGGGGAGAGGTGGTTCCCCGAGATCCAGACATCCTCGGCGGTGTTCACCACCACCGCCATCTCCCGGTCCGGAAGGAGCTCCCGCATGCCCTGGAGGAGTTTCGGTGTCCCGGTCCCCCCGGAGAGGAAGGTGATCATCACCCAATACTATTATCAATGAATATTTGATGATTCTTAAACGGTATCGGATGAAGTTCATCAAGGACCCGGTGCACGGCTACGTGGAGGTCGAGGCATGGCTCCTCCCCGTCCTCGATTCCCCGCCGGTCCAGCGCCTCCGGCACGTGAAGCAGCTCGGGTTCTCCTGCCTGGTCTACCCGGGGGCGAACCACACCCGGTTCGAGCACTCCCTCGGAACCATGCACCTCGCGACGCTCCTCGCCCGGCACCTGGCCCTGGACCCCGCCGAGGTCCGGCTCATCGCGGCCGCCGGGCTCCTCCATGACATCGGGCATGGGCCCTTCTCCCACACGAGCGAGGCCTTCCTCTCGGAGTTCGCGGGGCACGACCACCACCGGGTCGACCACCTCCTCGCCGAGCCGGCCCTCGCGGAGGCCCTCGCGGAGGCGGATCTCGACCCGGCGGCCATCTCGGCCCTCATCCGGGGCGAGCACCCCCTCGCTGACCTGATCCACGGGGACCTGGACGCCGACCGGATGGACTACCTCCTCCGGGACGCCCACTACACCGGTGTCCCGTACGGCACGGTGGATGCCGAAAGGCTCATCCAGTCGAGCATCCTCCTGGATGGCGGCCTCGGGATCGAGGAGAGCGGGGTCCAGGCGGCCGAGTCCCTCCTTATCGCCCGGACCCTCATGCGGCCGGCGGTGTATTTCCACCACACGAGCCGGATCGCAACCTCGATGCTTACCCTCGCCCTCTGCGAACACACCTCGGGCGGATCCGCAGACCCCCGGGCCATCCCGCTCCTGGACGACGGGGGGCTCTGCCAGGCCCTCGCCGGCTCGGAGAGCGCCGTCGCCCGATCCCTCCTCGACGGGCTCATGGGGAGGAGGCTTTACAAGAGGGCGCTTTACGTGGGCAGGGACCAGGTGGGGGGCACACTCCTTACGGACAGGCCCTCCGTGAAAAGGATGCGGGCCCTCGCCCGGGAGATCGCGACCGCGGCAGGGAGGGAGGACTGGGAGGTTATCGTGGACGTCCCACCCTTCCCGGTTGACATGTCCATGGAGGTACAGGTGAGGAACCGTTCGGCCACCCTCGACCTCTCCCTCGTATCTCCCCTGGTGAACACCCTGAATGAGGCGAGGCGAAGCCAGTGGCGGCTCGGGGTGTACGCGCCGCGGGAGCACGTGGCGGAGGTGGAGCAGGCGGCGGTCGGGGTGCTCCACGTGAAGAAGGCTACGAGGCAGAACACCCTGGCAAGCGGGTAAAATACGGGGGAAGGTGCACATGGGAAAGGTTGTGGTTGTCGGTATCACGGGGGCAAGCGGGATCCTCTATGGGAGGAGGATCGTGGAAGAGATCGCGAAATCGGCCGAGGTACGGCTCATCGTCTCTGAGACCGCCCGGGAGATCGGCCGGCACGAGGGAGTGGACCTGGACGGGCTCCGGGCGATGTACGAAAGGAACGATGACCTCGCTGCCCTCGTCTCGAGCGGGTCCTTCCGGCACGACGGCATGGTCATCGCCCCCTGCAGCATGAAGACCCTCGCCGGGGTCGCCCACGGGTACGCCGAGACCCTGGTGAACCGGGCGGCCGATGTCACCCTGAAGGAGCGCCGGAGGTGCATCCTCCTCCTCCGGGAGATGCCCCTCTCCCGGATCCATCTCGCGAACATGCTCGCCGCCCATGATGCGGGGGCCACCGTCATGGTGGCCTCCCCCGCCTTCTACCACCGGCCGCAGACCATCGGGCAGCTCGTCGACATGGTCGTCGCGAGGGTCCTCGACCACCTGGAGATCCCCCACGATCTCCCGGTCCGCTGGAGGGGTTACGATGCGTGAATTTCTCTCGGAGATGGAGGAGAAGGGCCTCGTCGAGGAGATCCCGGGCCCGGTCTCTGCGGAGTACGAGGCCGCGAAGATCGCCGCCGGGGACGACCGGATCCTCCGGTTCCGGGACCTCGACGGGAAGGAGGCGGTGATGAACCTCACGGCAAACCGGAGGACCCTCGCCCATGCCCTCGGGATGCCCGAGGAGGAGATGGTCCCGCGCCTGGCCGGCGCATGCTTTGCGGGAGAGGTGAAGATCGGGGGAAAACTCAGGATGGGAGAGCCCGATCTCGCCTCCCTCCCGGTCATGAAGTTTTACCCCGGGGATGCCGGCCGGTACATCACCGCGGGGATCGTCTTCGCACGGTTCGACGGGGTGGAGAACGCCTCCATCCACCGGATGCTCGTCCTCGACGCGAACCGGGTCGCAGCCCGGCTCGTGGAGGGGAGGCACACCCACTCCATGCTCATGGCGGCCCTCGACCGGGGCGAGAGGCTCCCCGTTGCGGTCGCCATCGGGGTCCACCCGGCGGTCACCTTCGCCTCGACGACCCGGGTTCCCCCCGGGATGGAGCTCCCCTTCGCGGCCGAGCTCAGGGGGGGAACCCTTCCGGTGTCGCGGTGCGGAAACGGTGTCCTCGTCCCCGAGGCCGAGATCATCCTCGAGGGTTCCATCGGGGCCGAGCGTGCCCGGGAGGGGCCCTTCGTGGACATCACCGGGACCTACGACGAGGTGCGCCAGGAACCCGTCATCGAGTTCACGGGGATGCATGCCAGGAAGGATGCCATCTACGCGAGCATTCTTCCCGGCGGGGACGAGCACAAGATGCTCATGGGGGTACCCTACGAGCCCATCATCTACCGGGCGGTTTCGGCGGTGACGAAGGTACGAAACGTCCACCTCACCCGGGGCGGGTGCGGGTACCTCCACGCCGTCATCCAGATCCGGAAGACCACCCAGGGGGATGGCAAGAACGCCATCCTCGCAGCCTTCGCCGCCCACACCTCCCTGAAACACGTGGTGATCGTGGACGAGGATATCGACCCCTTCGACATGACTGACGTGGAGTATGCCGTCGCCACCCGGGTGCGGGCCGACCAGGACCTCCTCGTCATCACCGGCGCCCGGGGCTCCTCCCTGGATCCCCGGCAGGCTGAAGACGGGACGAACGTGAAGGTGGGGGTGGACGCGACCATGGTCCTCGGGGAGGAGGCGCGGTTCCGGCGGGCGGGGTGGTCCTAGGGAGATGGAGCTCACCCGGGAGGAGGAGGGGATCCTCGAGGGCCGGGAGGGCGGGACCCGGCAGAGGATGATGGAGCTCCTGGCCGGGCTCGGCAAGGTCTTCTCCGCATCGCGGCTCATCCCCGTCGCCTCCGCCCAGGTGAGCGGAGCCTCGTACAAGACCATCGGGAGGTGGGGGCTCGCATGGCTGGAGAGCCTGGACGCGAGGGTGACCGTCCCCACCGTCCTGAACCCGGTGGGGATGGACCGGGAGAAATGGCGGGAGGCGGGAATTCCCGCTGACTTCGCGGAGAACCAGGAGAAGGTCCTCGCGGTCTACCGGCGTCTCGGTGTACGCCTGGAATGCACCTGTACCCCGTACGAGATCCTCCCGACCCGGTTCGGCGAGCACCTCGCCTGGGCCGAGTCCTCGGCGGTGGCGTTCGCGAACTCGGTCATCGGGGCCCGGACGAACCGGGAGGGAGGGCCCGGGGCCCTCGCCGCGGCCATCATCGGGAAGACCCCCTGCTACGGGCTTCACCTCGACCGGGAGCGGGCCCCCCGGCTCGTCATCCGGGTGGAGGGATTCAACGGGGCCGGTCCCCGGCCGGATCACTACGGGGCCCTCGGGTTCCTCGCCGGAAAGATCGCCGGAAACCGGGTTCCCTTCCTCCGGGGGATCCGGCCCTCTCCCGACGAGTTGAAGGCCCTGGGGGCCGCCATGGCGGCGAGCGGGGCGGTCGCCCTCTTCCACGTCGAAGGGGTAACCCCGGAGGCGGACCGGTGGGCCCCGGAAACCGGCGGTCTCGAGGAGTACACCGTGACCTCCGCGGAAACCGGTGAGCTCCTCCGGGAAACCGGCGTGGAGGCGGTGGCGGTGGGATGCCCCCACTGCTCCTCCGCCGAGCTCGCCGGCATCGCCCGGCTGCTCCGGGGGAAAAAGGTGAGAAAGCCCCTCTTTGTCTTCACCTCCCGCCGGGTGATGGAGGAGAACCGGGGCCTGGTCGGAGAGATTGAGGATTCGGGTGCCCGGGTCTATGCCGACACCTGCATGGTGGTTTCCCCGATGATGGATCCCTTCGCCTCGGTCATGGTCGACAGCGGAAAGGCCTTCGCCTACGTCCCCTCCCTGTGCGGGGCCTTGGTCCGCCTCGGGACCCAGGAGGAGTGCATCCGGGAGGCTACGAGGGACGGGGGATAACCCGGTCCCCCGGTAAGACCCGACGGTCACGGCAGGATTTTACCCCTTGGGGGAAGGTATTTGTCTTTCTCCTCTGAAGCTCTCCTGTGTTCGGTGAGTTCACCCCCCCGTACCGGTTCGAAACGGACGGTCTTTCCCTCTCCCTCGAGATGAAGGAGGGGCACTACCAGTACATGCGGGACCTCGCCGGCGAACAGTCCGAGAAGGCCATCTCCGTCGGCCTCTCCCGCCTCCTCGTCCATCCCGTGGAGCCCTTCAACACCGGCCCGGGGGCCGTGACCCACCTGGAGATCGAGTTTCCCTCCCTCATCCTCGAGGCCGAGGCCACGGAGACCTTCTTCCTCACCTTCCCTATCGAGGTGGGGGTCTTCGTGGAGGGGATCCGGGACACCGAAGTCCTCGATGTCTTCTCGGTCGACCAGCCGAAGTTCTCCTTATACGGCTCCACCCACCGGGGAGCCATCACCCGTTTCGCCCGGAGCGAGAGGCACCGGGAGGCTCCTTCCGTCGATCCCACGCGGGAGGGCATCCTCAAGCTCGCCTTGCGGAACACCCTCCCTGAATGGGTCCGGGTCTCCCGCATCGTCCTCGAAGAGGCCCAGATCCATCTCTACGTCGGAGAGTCCGCCGCCATGATGGCGATGATGCGGATCGCGGGACCCAACATGGCCGAGATCACCGGGGTGGACCGGCCCCTGAAGGGGGGCATGAACCGGGCCCATGACCTCTTCACCACGAGGAGGCTCCTCCGGCTCGGCTCCTCGCGGCTCCCGGGGATGGAGAGGAAGGGCTTCCTCATGGAGGAGGGGTACTCGTGAGCCTCGGGACCCGCATCATCGGCACCCTCACCCTCTGGGACCTCATCATCATCGCCCTCACCATCATCGTCGCCCTCGTCATCGCCCAGCTTGTCTCCCTGAACCTGAAGAAGGTCTTCTCGGGAAAGGTCCATGGCAGGGACCTCGAGGTTATCATCAAGATCGTGTACTGGGCCGTGGTCGTGGCTGCCGTCCTCATCATCTTCTCGCAGCTCCGGATCGACCTCTCGGGCCTCCTCATCGCCGGGGGCTTTGCGAGCATCGTCATCGGGATCGCCAGCCAGTCGGTCGTCGGGAACCTGATCTCGGGGATCTTCCTCCTCGTGGAGCGCCCCATCTCCATCGGGGACGAGGTCCTCATCGGGAGCCTGGGGGGGTACGTGGAGGACATCCGTATCCTCTCCACCCTCATCCGCACCCACGAGGGGGTCTACACGAGGGTCCCGAACCAGGAGGTCTTCACGAGCAACATCACGAACTACGTCGCCCACCCGGCGCGGCGGGTGGAGTACACCATCGGGGTGGGCTACCGGGAGGACCTGGGGAAGGTGCGCGAGATCATCCTCGGGGTCCTTTCCGCCTCCCCCTATTCCCTCGTCCGGCCAGAGCCGGAGGTCTCGGTCTCGGCCATCGCCGACGACCGGCTCATCCTCACCGTGTACTTCTGGACCCCCTCCCCCGCCTTCACGCCCGCGAAGTCCGCGGTCCTCGAGGAGATCCAGCGCGAACTCGTGGGGAGAGGCGTGGAGATACCCCCGCCCAGGCGTCACGTCTCCCTCGCGCCCGGGGAGAGCCTGCCGGGCTCCAGAGAGGGAGGGGCGTGAGCGGGACGGGAGAGGAGATCGCGGGCCGGATCGCCGGCCTGAAGAAGGACGATCTCGCCGCCCGGCACGAGGCCGAGGAGGCCCTCGCGAAGATGGGCGAGGTCGCGGCCGGGCCCCTGATCCAGGCCCTCCGGGATGAAACGGACCCCGATTTCCGGTGGTACGCGGCCCGGGTGCTCGCCCGGATCGGTCCTTCCATCATCGGGCTCCTGATCCAGGCGCTCCGGGAGGAGAAGGACCCCCAGGTCCGGCGCTACCTGGCGGCGAGCCTCGGGGAGATGGGCGAGCCGGCCATCCGGCCCCTCATCGGACTCCTCTCTGACCCCGAGCCCGCGCTCCGGGGCTTCGCGGCCCTCGCCCTCTGCCGGGCGGGAAGGCCGGCCGTCGGGCCCCTCTCCGAGGCCCTGGACGATTCGGACGAGACGGTCCGGTCCTGCGCCGCCCTCATCCTCTGGCAGATGGGGGAGGAGGGGGGGATGGAGGCCCTCGGGAAGGCCTTCGCCCCCGACGAAAAAGAAACCCATTAGATACCCCCCGTCCCATGCTAGGGTATGGACCTGTCCCCTTCCATGGCCGACTATCTCGGCTCCCTTGATCGCTCCCTCGGGGGTGCGATGGAGGTCGCCCGGGCGGCCCGGTCGAAGGGGGTGGACCCCCGTCTCTCCGTCGAAGTCCCCGTGACGAACGACCTCGCGGACCGGGTGGAGGCGCTCCTCGGGATCCGGGGGGTGGCGGCCCGGATCCGGGAGCTCGAGGGGAAAATGGAGCGGGAGATGCTCGCCCTCTCCATCTCGGGTGACTTCATCGCCCGGCGGTTCGGGGAGACGGGCAGGGAGGAGGTCCTCGAGCATGCCATCCGCACCGCGATGGCCATCCTCACCGAGGGGGTCGTGGCCGCCCCCACCGAGGGGATCGTCCGGGTCGACCTCGGGAAGAACGACTCCGGGACCGAGTACGCCCGGATCTTCTACTCCGGCCCCATCCGGAGCGCCGGGGGGACGGCCCAGGCCCTCTCGGTCCTCGTGGCGGACTCTGTCCGCCGGGCCCTGAACATCGACCGGTACCGGCCCCGGCCTGAGGAGGTGGAGCGGTATATCGAGGAGATCCGCCAGTACCACGCCCGGCAGCACCTCCAGTACTTCCCGAGCGAGAAGGAGATCCGGCTCATCGTCGAGAACTGCCCGGTCTGCATCGACGGGGAGGGGACCGAGGACGAGGAGGTGAGCGGGTACAGGAACCTCGAACGGGTCGGGACAAACTCCATCCGGGGCGGGATGGCCCTCGTCATCGCCGAGGGGGTCGCCCTCAAGGCCCCGAAGCTCGAGAAGCATGTCCGGAACCTGAAGCTCGACGGATGGGAGTGGCTCTCGGGCCTGACCGCCGCAAAGGCCGGCGAGAAGGAGGAGAACGGGATCGCCCCCCGGGACAAGTACCTCCGGGACATCATCGCCGGCCGGCCGGTCTTTTCCCACCCCATGGAGAAGGGCGGGTTCCGGCTCCGGTACGGCAGGTCCCGGAACACCGGCCTCGCCGCCGCCGGGCTCTCCCCCGCCACCATGCACATCCTCGGGGGGTTCCTCGCCGTGGGGACCCAGATGAAGCTCGAGCGGCCGGGGAAGGCCGCGGGGATCGTCCCCGTCGACATTCTCGAGGGCCCCACGGTCCGGCTCGCAAACGGCGACGTGCTCCGGATCGACGACGAGAAGACGGCGCTTGCCCTCGCCGGCCAGGTGGAGCGGATCCTGGACGTGGGGGAGATCCTCATCGGCTTCGGGGAGTTCCTGGAGAACAACCACCCCCTCATGCCGGCCGGCTACCAGGAGGAGTGGTGGAGGATGGAGAGCGGGGCCGAGCCCCCTGCGAGCGAGATGGCCGCCCTCGAGATGGCCCTCGGGGGAGGGTACCTCCACCCGGCCTACTCGTTTCCCTGGGAGGATCTCTCCCCCTCCCAGGTGGCCACCCTCGCAGGGAGGATCGGGGGAACGGGGTCTGTCCGTGACGGGGTGCTCGAGCTCCCCGTCGACCCGGAGGCCAAGGCCCTCCTCGAGGAGCTCCTGGTCCCCCACCGGGTCCGGGACAAACGGATCCGGGTGGAACACCCTCTCGTCCTCCTCGCCTGCCTCGGCCTCACCATGGGCCTCGAGAGGCGGCCGGCCTGGGACACCGCGCCGGAGGCCGGCTCCGGCCTCGACCTGGCCCGTCACCTCTCCGGCCTCCGCATGCGCCCCCGGGCCGGGACCCGGATCGGCGGGCGGATGGGGAGGCCGGGGAAGTCCCGGCCCCGGGAGATGAGCCCGCCGCCCCACTCCCTCTTCCCCCTCGGTGATGCCGGCGGGAGCCGGCGTTCCTTCCAGGAGGCGAGGTCATCGAGGGGCGTGGTGAAGAAGGCCGGGGGAGGCTTCTCCCAGACCGAGGGGGTCATCGAGATCCTGGCCGGGGAGCGGGTGTGCCCCTCCTGCCGGAAAACGACCTTCCGGAACCTCTGCGACTGCGGGAAGCCCACCGACCCGGTCTTCCGCTGCCCCCGGTGCGGCAGGGAGGCCCCCGAGCGGTGTCCCCACTGCGGCATCGCCACGACCTCGGGGCAGCGGGTCCCCCTGGACCTCCGGGCCGAGTACACCGCCGCCCTCGGCCGGCTGGGCATCCGGGAGAACCAGGTCGCCCTCGTGAAGGGGGTGAAGGGGCTCATCTCCCGGGAGCGGGCGGTGGAGCCGGTGGAGAAGGGGATTCTCCGCTCCATCCACGACCTCTTCGTCTTCAAGGACGGGACCATCCGGTACGACATGATCGACCTCCCCCTCACCCACTTCCGTCCCGCGGAGGCCGGGGTGAGCGTGGAGCGCCTCCGGGAACTGGGCTACACCCGGGACATCCACGGGGAGGAACTCCGGGAGCCGGGCCAGGTACTCGAGCTCCGGCCCCAGGACATCCTCGTCTCCGAGGACTGCGCCCGGTACCTCGTCAAGGTGGCCGGCTTCCTCGACGAGCTCCTGGAGAAGGTCTACCACCTCCCGCCCTTCTACCGGGTGGAGGAGCCCGCGGAGCTCGTGGGGCACCTCCTGGTCGGCCTCGCCCCCCACACCTCGGCCGGGGTCCTCGCCCGGCTCGTCGGGTTCACCCGGGCGAACGTCGGGTATGCCCACCCCTTCTTCCACGCGGCGAAGCGGCGGAACTGCTTCCACGGGGACACCGGGATCGAGGTCTACGACGGGGAGCGGTGGAGGAAGTACCGGATCCGGGACTTCGTCACCGAGAACTTCGACCTCACCCGCCCCGGCCTGGACCGGCTCGGGACCTACCACTCGGAGGCAAGGCAGATCGCCTATGTCCGGGCCGTGGACACGGCAGGGAACATCCACCTCCGGCGGATCCTCTCGGTCTCCGTCCACCGGGCTCCCGAGGCCCTCATCCGGTTCGAGACCGACCGGGGCAGGTCCATCGCCGTCACGCCCGACCATGCCATGCTCGTCTCGGACCTCGCCTATCTCCGGAAGATCAGGGCGATGGAGCTCGCGGAGGGAGACTCGCTCCCGGTCTGTGCCGGGGGCGCGGTGATCACCGAGCGGATCGCCCGGAGGGAGATCGTGCCCTCGCCGGACGAGCGGGTCTACTGCCTCACCGTCGACCAGGACCACACCCTGGAGGCAAACGGCATCTTCACCGGCCAGTGCGACGGGGATGAGGACTGCGTGATGCTTCTTCTGGATTGCCTCATCAACTTCTCCCGGGCCTTCCTCCCCGAGTCCCGGGGCGGGACCATGGACGCCCCCCTCATGATCACCGGGCGTATCGACCCCTCGGAGATCGACAAGGAGTCCCATAACATTGACGTCTGCGCCCGGTACCCCATCGAGCTGTACCTTGCCGCGGAGCGGCGCGCCCACCCGAGGGAGGTGGAGGGCCTCATCGACAGGGTGGGAAAAAGGCTCCACACCCCCGCCCAGTTCGAGGGGTTCTCCTACACCCACGAGACGAGCGACATCTCGGCGGGCCCCCTTGAGTCCACCTACACCACCCTCGAGACCATGCAGGAGAAGCTCGATGCCATGCTCACCCTCGCGAAGATGTCCCGGGCGGTCCACCCCGACGATGTGGCCGAGCGGGTCCTCTCCACCCACTTCATCCCCGACCTGCAGGGCAACCTCCGGGCCTTCTCGAACCAGACGGTGCGGTGCACGAAGTGCAACTCCAAGTACCGGCGGGTGCCCCTCGCCGGGAAATGCCCGAGGTGCGGCGGGGCCATCCAGCCGACGGTTCACGAGGCCTCGGTAAAAAAATACCTGGAGATCTCGAGGAGGCTCTGCGAGGAGTACCGCATCTCCCCGTACACCAGGCAGCGGATCGAGGTCCTCGCCCGGGCCATCGAGTCCACCTTCGGGATCGAGGCCGAGAAGCAGCGGGCCCTCGCTGACTTTATGTGATCAGGCTACCCGGGGACTCCCGCCCTCAGGCTGATCCGCCGCCGCCTCTCCACCGGCTCTACCTTCCCGAGATGCCGGTATGCCACCTGGTCAACGGGGGCGTACATGAACCTGTTCGCGTCCCCGAGGATCCTGGCACCGTTCTCCAGCCTGGATGCCACAAACACCTCGCTCAGCAGATGGTCCGGAAAGTCGAGGTTCAGGTGCGTGGCGGGATCGATCCACCATGAGAGATCCTCGATCCTCTTGGCGTCGATGACGCCGTGCTTCACCATGGCCGGATTCCGCACCCTCCCGTCCACGACGTTGTCAATGGACGTGAGATGGAAAACTGCTTCATCCTCTTCCCTTCCCTGGGCGCCCGCCCTTCCCCCCGCGGGGACCCGGGCAGGTACCTCAACCCTGTGCCTGTATGCGAGTGTCTCCATGTGTATCACCTGATCCGTCCCTGATACGGAACCCGCCGGGGGGGATCCGTATCTCAAATCTTGCACCTTTTCCCGGCTCACCGGTCTCCCGGATGCTCATCCCGGTGATGCCGAGGATCTCCCTTACCAGGAAGAGACCGAGGCCCGTGTGCCTCCCGTACCCCGGCCTGAAGATGGGTTCCTTCATCCCGGGGGGAACTCCCGCCCCGTCGTCCTCGATGATGAGGGTGCAGCCGTCCCCCTCCACCCGCGCCCGGACCCCGATGCGGGTGGCATGCTCCCCGTGCCTGAGAGTGTTGTCCACCAGGTTTGCGATGGCCCGCTCGAAGAGAGGGTCTGCATAGACCTCGAGGGGCGGGAGGTCGAGGTCGACCCTGAAAGTGCCCGGGACGAGAGTAGCGGCTGCCTGCTCCACGCACCCGGCGACATCCTCCCAGCAGGGCATTTTCATCCCGAGGTCTGCGTAGTCCCGGGTGAACTCCATCTTGCGCCCCATGGATCGGACGAGGAGCTGCAGCCTTCCGGTCGTCCCGGGGTCGAACTCCCGGGCAGAGCCCGTCCCGGGAAGCTCGAGGTACATGCCGAGGGCGGCGATGTCGTTCAGGACATCATGCCGGGTCACGGTGGTCAGGAGGTTCAGCCTCTCGTTCGCCTGCCGCGTGGCATCCTCGACCCGCTTTCGGTCGGTGATGTCCTCCACGATGAGGAAGGCGTACTCCCTGCCCCGGTGGACAAGATGACTGGCTCTCACGTTCACCCGGAGCAGATCCCCCCGTTTCGCCCGGAAGGTGCTCTCGAAATCCGTGGACGTTCCCGCCTTCAGGGTCTCCCAGAGGGAATCCCATGCAACCGGGGGTTCGCCGGCGTCCACGTCCGGGTAGGCGAGCCGGGCCAGTTCCTCCTCCCCGTAACCAAGCATCCGGGCCGCCGCCCGGTTCGCCCGGAGGAAATGCCCGTCCCTGCCGACCCAGAAAGCGGGGACGGGAGCCTGGTCCACGGACTTCTGGACGATCTGCATCTGCTCCTCCTGTCGCTTCCGGTCAAGGATCTCCTCGAGGAGACCCGGATGGGAGGAGAGGAGACCCCGTGTCCCCTCGTCCATGATTCCCTCGAGCCTCCGCCGGTGAATGGCCCTCCGGGTGACATCCTCCAGGGTGACCACGAACCCTCTCCGCCCCGCTGCCAGGGAGAGGGGCATGATCCTCGTCCTGAAGACGTGATGGAGATCCCCGATGAGGCACTCCATCTCGGCCTCCCCGGCCGCCCTTTCCCGGGCCGATCTCCCGAGGGAGGCGACGAGGTCCTCCCCGTACCGGGCAAGGGGGGTGCTTTTCAGCGGCCTGCCCTGGAGATCCTCCCTCCGGAGCCGGAATGTGGCAAGGAGAGGATCGTTCACCCCGAGAATCCTGAGGCCGGCCGAGAGGACCAGGAGAAGGGGCTGGGATGAGGAAAGGATGGATTCCAGGCCTGCTTCCCGGGGGACCGTGAATACCCGGGTGTGCCCATAGGTGTGGAGCCGGATCTCCCCCCGCGAGGCGAGGGCATCCAGCCGCCGTCCGGTCGAGCTCCGGCCGAGCCCGATGGCCCGGGACACCTCCTCCACGGTCAGGCCGCTCGGGTGATCCCAGAGGATCTGCCTGACCCGGGAATCCACCTCCTCCCTCCCGGCCCGCACATGAAAGGATCTGGGCCTGACTCCTCCACCTTCCCCGGGACGGGTTTCGCCCTCCGGCCCGGCCTCCAGCAGTTCCACCTCGTGCATCTGATCCTCCCGTGCCAGAGAGACGGATCTCGCGCCGAGTTTTATAGATACTATCCCGAGGATCAAATTTTGTGACAGAATTTGAAAAGACCGGGGTCTGGAAGACCACGGTTCTGAAAGGACTTCAGTCCTTGAAAAGACCAGGATCTGGAAGACCATGGTTCTGAAAGGACAGGGGGTCTGGAAGACCACGGTCCCGGGGGATGATAGTCCCGTTGGACCACGTCAATCCGGAAATCTGCCCTCCCAGGCTCCCACGGATGAACATGGTCTCCCTGGGCACGGCCTCCGGCTCATCAGATCCTATCGCCTCAGCCGCCCGCCCTCTCCACGACGAGTTCCAGGATCCCTTTCCTGAAGCTCTTCGAACCGAGCCTCGCCTCCCAGGGAAGGTCGAGGGCAGTCCGGAACCGCCGCCTCCCCTCGGTCGCCGAGATGACCAGGCTCTCGTCGAGATCGATCCGGACCTTCTCCTCGCCGATCCCCAGGAGATCCACGGTGACGCGGGCCCGTTCCCCTTCAAAGGAGATACGGGCGGGGAATTTTGTTTCGGGAACCCGGCCGGGTTGAGACTTCTTTTCACCTTTCATGGGAAGGTTCCCCCCTCGGCCGGAGAGGAACCTTTCAACGGTCCCCCGGCGGGTCTCTGCCGGGACCAGGGGCGGAATGCAGGCCCCCAGAGGCTGGAATCACCTAAAAGAGAGAGATTCGGGGTTATATACTGAGCTGGCTGGCAGATTCGCGCCTCTGGGGTGACCATTTTCTTCCTTGTGAACACGATCCTTCTGGCATGTGGAAATGTGCTCTCCACCGTTTGTCTCCTCCGGACAGGCGTTCCTGGATTCTCCCGGATACGACCGTCCGTCCCATGTGATCCCCGCCATGGCACCACCGATGCTCCACGGCAGGCCATGACAGAGATCAGTCTCTCCACGGTGTCTTCCACTGCTGTGTGGGCTGTTACACCCACACCACCCCGTCACCTATGGCACCAGATATACGTTCTCCGAACTCTCACCCTTTGTTTCAAATTCTGAAAAGTAAAGGATCGGAAGATCTGTTCAGGGCGCACCGCGGCCCCGTCCCGGCTTTTCCGGCCCCTCCCCCATTCCGCCGTCCAGGATATGCTGGAAGACGAACTTGAACTCCGAGAGCTTCTGCCGGATATGCTTCCTCCCCTTCTCGGTGGGGTAGTAGAGCTTGGACTTCCCCGAGGCCTTCATCTCGAGGTACCCGTCCCTCTCGAGATCGTAGAGGAGGGTGTAGATCCTCGCCTGGGGGATGAGCACCTTGTACCGGTCATGGATCTCCCTCACGATATCGTACCCGGAAATGGGCCGGGAGAGGAGGGAGAGGACCACGGGCTCCAGGGTCTTTTTGACCACTTCCTCGAGGGTCGCCTGGGGGACAACCGTCACCGAATCCGCGGGGAAGGAGGGGTGGGCGAAGGAGAGCATCGTGTCCCTCCCGGTCGAGACGATGATCCGGGGAATTCCCTCTGAGAAGGTCCGGATCAGCGTATGATCCATCTGGCCGATGTTGAGGCCGATGATCCCCGACACGGGCAGGCCCTCCCCCTTCTTCGCGAGAATGAGGCTTTTCAGGGCGACGATGTCGTCGAACTCGGCGGAGTCCTGCAGGTCGAGGAGGATCTGGAGGGCGGGCCCCTTCTCCCTTGAGAGGGAGTCGGTGCACCGCTGGAGGAGGTTCTTCAGCATGTACAGTTCCCCCTTCCTGATCCGCTTCGTCACGAGGGTTCCCTTCTGGATGTCGGTGAGGAAGTTCTTCTGGATGGTGGACTGGTGGTACGCGAAGAAGTTCCGCCCCCCCCTCTTCAGCCCCTCCTCGATGGCGAACTTGAAGGCAGGCTCGATGGCCGCCTGGTCGGTGTACAGGAACAGGATGATGTCGGTGAAGATGTCCTTGAGGAGGATGGTCTTGATGCCGGGGAGGTCCAGGTACTGGGATTCTCCCTCCTCCTCCGCAGGTCCCGCCCCGGGAGGCCCCCCCCTCCGGGCCGGTCC
>DATGDI010000078.1:0-1618 GCA_035310965.1 Methanomicrobiales archaeon | reverse complement strand
ACATATATAATTTGATAAACGGAGTGACGGGATGGAGAAGAAGAAACCCGACGATATCATGGCCGAGTGCCTCCTCCGCGGGGGAAAGATGCTCTCCAAGGCCTGCCGCGCCTGCGGCTCCCCCCTCTTCGAGGTGAAGGGAGAGACCCTCTGCGTCGTCTGCCGGGAAACGGGAAAGGAGGCCGGGAAGGTGAAGACCCCCCGGGCGGTGTCGAAAGGGGCGGCCGCCGGGGTGGCCGGGGGAAGGGTTCCCGGGACCACGGGTACTCATGCTCCGGCGGGAGAAACAGGGGCCGATCCCGTTGCCGAGCTCAGGCAGACCGTCGCCGAGCTCGCCCGGAAGGCCCGGGTGGAGAAGGACCCGAAGAAGGTTGCCGCCCTCCTCGAGGCGGCGAAACGGGGGGCCGAGGCCCTCGCCCTCCTTCAGCGGTAGGGCTGCCGCGAGATCTCGAAGATCTGCCGGGCGGTCTTCTCCCCGATCCCCTTCACCGCCATGAGCGCGGCCTCGTCGGCGTCGAGGACCGCCTTCACCGAGCCGAAGTGGGCAAGGAGAAGCCGGGCGTTCCGCAGGCCGACCGACGGGAAGGAGGCGAGGATGAACTCCTGCTGCTCCTTCAGCGACCGGTAGGACTTGTAGGGATGGAGCTTCCGCTCCCCCCGGTCCCCCTCCTCCCGGCGTGCAAGGGTGAGGATCATATCGGCGGTCTCCCGCTCGTCCCGGGTGAGGAAGATGGCGACCCCGAGGTCCACCGCGATGGCGGCGAGGGCGCCCCGGATGGCGGCGGGGTTCACGTTCCTCGCCGTATAGATGTCCCCGCCCTCGATGACAAGGACCGGGCGAGTTGATGCTGAGGCGAGCTCCCGGATCTGCCCGAAGAGGTCCCGCTCCACCAGGGTATCGACGAAGTCCCTCGCGGTCTTCCGCTCCACGAGGATCCGGTCGCCGACGAGGTAGTCCCCCTGTTCCAGCCGGCGGAGCTCGAGCCGGGCCCCCGCCTCCGAGAGGAACTCCACGACCCGGGACGAAGTCTCCCGGTCATCGGCGGTAATAAGCGGCCCCGGCCCCCGGATCCCCTCAGGGACCCCCGCCGGCCCCCGGATCCCCTCCGGACCCACCGGTTCCTTCGGGGCAAAAGCATCGATGGCGGTCTGGCCCCGGGGCTGGGGCGCGGGTGTGGTTGTAGATGGCTCTGCGGTTCTTATCCGGTCCCCCGGCCGCTGGATCCCGTCCGGCCCAACCGGCCGCTGAATCCCTTCCGGCCCCGTCGCTGGTTGCCCCGCTGAACCAGCCGGTTGAGGTGTCCCCTTCGGGACCTCGGGCCCGGCATCCCCGGATCGTCCCGCGGGGGAGACGGGACCGCCCCGTCCCTGCAGGGTCCTCATCCCCGTGAGCATCGCCCGCTCCCTCGTCTGGCTCACATACCGGTACACCTCGTCAGATGTCCCCTTTGTGACGAGCACGACGATCTTCCCTGCGCCGCTCCGGCCGGTTCTCCCCTTCCTCTGGATGGACCGGATCTCCGACGGGACGGCCTCGTAGAAGATGACCAGGTCGGTGGAGGGCACGTCGAGCCCCTCCTCCCCCACCGAGGTCGCGATGAGCACCCGGAACTCTCCC
>DATGDI010000077.1:0-3340 GCA_035310965.1 Methanomicrobiales archaeon | reverse complement strand
ACGGGTGCAGCCTTAACGGTGTCTGAACCTACCCGATCCTTTCATCGGATCAGGCACCCCGCCTCATTTCCTCGATATCCCCGCCGACCGACCCGGGAAAAATGGAAAGGGTCAGGTTGTAGTCGTTGTGCTACCGGCCTTCGGCCATGCGACAACAAGCCGCCAGCCCGTCAGCGGGTCCGAGCTGAACCTGGCTGTGTAGTGAATGCCCCCGTCATCGTACTCAACGGTGCCGGAATCCCCTGCAAGTATCGTGCTGATCGCCTGACCGAAGGAGGACCCCGGCCCGATGGTCGCGATGTTCCTGGTTATCTGCCCCTTTTCCGAGTGGAGGGCGAACTTGTGTTCGGTATCGATGGCATAGAAGACGAAGGGCGCCGGTATTTCCTCCCTCAGCGTATCGGTCAGGGTGTCGAGGTACACCGAGCTCCCCAGTACCCCCGTCACCCCGCCCCCGGCCTTCACCGGGACTGCCACCACGGCGACATTCCTGCCGGTTGCCTTGCTCACCACCACGATCCCCACGGATTCGTTGCCGGCAAGGACGACCGGGAAGTAGGACCGGTTCTTCAGGTTGGCGCTCGTCAGGCCGTCGTCGACGGTGTAATACGAGCCGTCCGGGAGGGCGTACCACGCGAGGATCGCCGGCTCCTTTTCCTCGAGAACCGCGAGGAGCGGCCTGATGTTCTGCCACCCGCCGGATTGCGCCTCGGTGGTTGCCGCGAGGACCTCAAGCGGCCGGAGGACGGCCTTCAGCTGCCCGTCTGTTTCAGCTGCGACGATCTCCAGGGCAAGGCCGGCCTGTGCCTCCGAGGTCGACTGGGATACCGTGATTCCCGACGGTGTCATCCCGTACTTCGCGAGGATGGCATCGAAGGATCCGTCCCGCTTCATCGCGTCGAGGGCGCCCTGCCAGGCCGCGATCACGCTGTCCGGCGTGTCCCTGCTGAAGGCAATGTAGAGCGGGACCGTCCGTATCGTGTAGAGCGCATCCAGCGAGGAGGGATCGATCCCCGCTTTCCGGGCGATATCGGGCGTACTCAGGCTGCTCCCGAGGAGGAGGCCGGTAGTTCCCGCCGTCAGGTTGCGGATGCACCCGGTTTCATCATCGCAGGTGAGGATATTGCCGAACCGGTTTTCGAGCAGGAACTGGTACCGTGCGTCATCCTTCACCACGCCTATCAGCCCGGCCTTCTTCGCAGCCTCGAGGCTACCAATCTGCAGGGCTGAGCCCTTCCGGGCGTACAGCGTATAGTCATTCGCCGCGATGGGGCCGACCCACTTGAAGAGGGTTTCCCGCTCATCCGTCCGTCCGGTAGAAAACAAAACTACCCTTGGGCCGGAAAGGGCGAGCTGATAGCCCCCGGTCCAGGGCATGACCTCGATGGCGGCCTTCTGGTTCAGCCGGGCGAGGATGGCGTTTACCACGTCTGTCGACAGGCCGGCTGCTTTCCCGTCGGGACCGGCATAGTTGAAGGGGGGGAAGTCCTCCGTGACGATCCGAAGGCCGGCATCCGTCGCCGGCCCGGTGGGCGTCGGGCTGACCCCGGTTCCTGCCGAGGGCCCCTGCGTGGAACAACCGCATGTGAACGCAACAGCCAGGACGAAACATAATACGACGATAAAGTACCCTTTACCTTTCATGGAAAATCCCTGCCCTCTCCAGGTATTTGATGAGCATTGTATGACCGTCAGTATAAAAAGTGACCGGAATCGCATTTTCCGGCGTGAATCCGCATAACGAGGGGTAGAATCGATCCCCGGCCCCATCTCTCACCATCGCACCTCAACATTTTTATCATCCGAATGCGTCAAGGTTCACACATGACCATCTATATCACCCTCGGGAACCTGAGCCGCGATGCCTTTGAAAAAATAGACAACCTCGAGGAACGGGACAGGAAAGCGAAAAATCTCATCGAATCCCTCGGCGGAAAACTCATCTCCCTGCATTACACCTTCGGCAGGTACGACTTCGTGGCGATGATGGATATGCCCTCCAAGGAGAGCGTGGTGAAGTTCCTCTCGATTCTCGGGAAGTACGGGACCGTCCAGACAGAGACCCTGGAGACCATCCCCGCCGAGATGCTCTACAAGATCGCAAAAGAGGTATGAATCGCCCCGAAGGGCCGGGGTCTCACCGGGGAGAACCAGACATGACGAAAACATCCTCACCCAAACCCGCCCAGGTGACGTATCACAGGATATACGCCGACGCGCTGGGGGGCTCGCACCTCGATGTCGTGACGGTCAAACAGAGTCTCGCTCAAGCAGCGCCACCTGCTGCCCCGTTTTACGTCTCCGAGGACAAACCCGCGTCGAAGTATCGCTTCTATTCTTTTGAGCCCGGCTGGATCGGCGAACTGCACCCGGCTCCCACCCGGCAGTTCCTGGCCCTCATGTCAGGTGCGGTGGAGGTGGAGACGACAGACGGGACGGTCAGGCGGTTCGGGCCCGGGGATCTCGTCCTCCTGGAAGATACCTCGGGCAGGGGTCACGTGACGAGGAATATCGGGGATGGGTACGCCATGTTCCTCGTGGTCCCCGTCCCGGCGACCTGATATTTTTCCGAAAATATCGTCCCGTCATCACCTCTTTCCGGACCATGGCGGTCCCCACGTGGACCGACGCCCGCCCGAAACACTCGCGAGAAGCCAACGATAGCTTAACATACCGGGTAGCCGACAGAGCGTCTGTCTGAATATGGTCGGACGTGAAAGGACATGCCACCCCATTGCGATACCATGGACGGGCCGGTCGTCACGGCGGCGAAGAAGGCCCTCGAAACGGGAAACGTGAACCTCGTTCTCATCTGGGTCCCCGAGGAGGCCGACGGCGAGGTGAGGAGGGCCTTCGAACGGGCGATCCAGGCCAGGAAGGGCGGGCAGGCGGCCTGGGAGATCGCCGACGAATGGTTCTTCGAGACCGTCGTCCGTCTCCACCGTGCCGGGGAGGGAGCCCCGTACACCGGGCTCAAGCCCTCCGGCCTCGATGAGGGCCCGGTCGTCCCCCGGGCCGAGAAGGCCATCGACACCGGGGATCCGAAGGAGACCATCCGTTTCATCTGCCACACGCTGGAGGATGACCTGAAGCACCGGTTCCACCGGGTCATGGAGACGAAGCGCTACGACGTGAACGACGTTGCCGCGGGACGGGCATATATCCAGGCGTACATCGGGTTTGTCGTCCATGCCCACCATCTCTACGCAGGGATAGTCGGCGGGAGCGGGCACGGGGAGAGGGGAGGTGGGCACGGGCACTGAGAGATGGAGTTTTCATGCATTTCACCTTTCGAGGACCCACCGGAAGGGTTTACCTCCGGTGTTGCATACAGTTCTCC
>DATGDI010000076.1:0-2869 GCA_035310965.1 Methanomicrobiales archaeon | reverse complement strand
GTCGCAGGTGTGCAGGCCGTATGCCCCGAGAAAATCCAGGGAATCCGCAAGCTCCCTGGCCTCCAGATCCCCATCGAGATATCCTGAAAACCTTCCGATAAAGTCGTCGGGGTCCTCTGACACCATGGCCCGCCTTCGGAGCAATTCCAGGGCCTCACCATCGAGCCGGAAGAGACCGGAGTAAAGGAATACCGGCTTTTTCGTAAGCATTGCCTGGAGGATACCCGTGGATACGAGATCAAAGAGAAGGACGGAGCAACGCCGCAGGAGATCATCCAGCCTGGCCTCGTTCGATATGCACCGGATATTCGAAATGCCTGAATCACGGATGTACGATCCGAGTGGCTCCCTCGAACTCTGGCTCGGGTGTAACTTGATGATGAACTCAAGGCCAGGAAACCTCCCGGCGAGATCGATCACCCCCCTCTGCACCTGCCACAGGTGCTCATCCCAGCCGATCACCTGCTGAGGCTGGGAGATGTAGAAGTTATTCTGGAGGTAGGCGGTGGTGACATAGAGCACCGGGCCCTTCCCGTGGGGGCCGCCCCCCGGCAGCATCTCCCGTATCCGGTCAAGGGTGCTTGAGCCCACGGGCACGACAGGGGGCCGGTGTTCCCATCCCAGCCACTCCATGGCCTCCCTGTATTTCTCTGCCACAGGGGTCCCGAAGACGAGATGGAGATCGGAGTGAGCGCATTCGAGGTTGGGCATCATGGGGTGGAAGGTATACCCGGACCCTCCGTGCTGCCAGGAGATGACCGGAATGCCGGAATCCCGGGCAGCCTGGACCGCTGCATGGTCGCCCGGCCTGCTCAGGATCGAGACGAGAAGGGCTCGTATCCCTTTCTTCGCGATCACGTCGCGCGTGCGGCGATAGGATGCGATGGATTCGACAAAGGAATCGGATACGATGGTGCTGATGCGCTCGGACAGGAAGGGCCCGGTATCGATGGAAAGGAATCGCCTGAATTCCTGGAGTTGCGGGTGAGCTGCCACGATATCATGGATACTTTTCTGGGTACTCGCGGACGCCGGAGGGCTCCCGGCAACCTCATCGTCGAGCCGGTGGACGGGTCTCCAGCCCTTCCTGTATAACTCGACGAGGGCATCGTCCCAGTTGTACCCGTTCCCCTGAATCAGTACGGGCCCGACGGATCTACCCGGAAGACCACCGAGGAAGGCTCCCGAGGCAGAAAGGATTTTTCGGTGTTTGGCAAGGAGTCCGATATTCATAACCGGGCCGAAGGATCTGATCCAGCCGCGAAGATATCCTCCGGGGGAGATCTTGCCCACCGTCGTTTTCCTTCCGGAGAGGATGGACGTTTCCGGACCCAGAAATTCAACAGGTACACTCCACCCGTCGAAGGAAAGGATCCTCGCAAAAACGGATTCCTCGTTGCTGAAGCCGTGCCGGCTTACGGCGTCCTCAGAATGCTTGACCGGGATGCAGATGGTATCGGGATGTTCCTCGTCAAGGATCCGGTGGGTGACGATGATGGAGGTATAGAGGACATCAAGGAGCATCTTCAGGGAATACATGGAGTAGCGTGCGGGTTTCAGGGAGGGAATTCCATGCAGCTCCCTCATATCCGTCTCAAGCACACGGAATAAATTGTCCAGTCTTTTAAAGTTATCCAGTCCCGTGCGGTAGCTGTCCTCTCCACGTCCGTAGGAGAGCATACTACGGTGAGGTATTTTTCGTCGATCGAGACCATAGGAGGCCGAAGGGGAGAGGGAGATGAAGATGGCATCGCCACCATGCTTCCCCGCTCGGGAAAGAGCCGCAGGGATATCGGAGGGATCTTCGAGGAGAACGATGGACCGGATGTTTTCTTCCCCCCCGGGATAGTTCAAACTAGGGCTCTCCAGTCCATTAAAACCCATGGTTATTCAACGAGAGATCCGGGAAAATTCCCTCCCCAGCAAGGCATTTGGACGGGATCGGGCCGGGTTCCCCTGCAGGAGTATCCCAAGAACTAATAATACGACTCACCAAACTTCTGATATGGACTATTCCCTGTCCGGAAAGACCATACTGCTCACCGGAGGTACCGGATCCTTTGGCCAGAAGTTCACCGAAATCGTCCTCGGTGACCATTCCCCGAAGGCTCTCAGGATCTTCTCCCGGGGGGAACTCCTCCAGATCAAAATGGAGGAGAGGTTCCGGGATGAGCGCCTCCGGTTTTTCATCGGTGATGTGCGGGACCGAGCGAGGCTGCACAGGGCTATGCGGGGCGCGGATGTGGTGGTCCATGCCGCGGCCTTAAAACACATCCCTGCCTGCGAATATAACCCCATCGAGGCGATCAAGACCAATATCGACGGGACCGGGAATGTCATCGATGCCGCCATCGATGCAGGGGTCGACCGGGTCATCCTGATCTCCACCGACAAGGCGGTGCATCCGGTGAACCTCTACGGGGCGACGAAGATGGTGGCAGAGAAGCTGATCATCCAGGGCAACTCCTATACAGGCGGGATAAAGACCCGGCTCAGCTGTGTCAGGTACGGCAATGTCATCGGAAGCCGGGGGAGCGTGATCCCGGTTTTTCTCGATCAGAAGAAGACCGGCATCATCACCATCACCGATTCCCGGATGACCCGGTTCTGGATCACCCTCGACCAGGGGGTCCGGTTCGTGGTCAGGGCCATCGGCAGGATGG
This sequence comes from Methanomicrobiales archaeon, assembly GCA_035310965.1. Classification (GTDB taxonomy): domain Archaea; phylum Halobacteriota; class Methanomicrobia; order Methanomicrobiales; family JACTUA01; genus JACTUA01. The sequence continues at coordinate 206 of DATGDI010000076.1, read as the reverse complement.
AGGGCGGGGAGATCTTCGTCCCGAAGATCCCGTCCATGAGGCTGATGGACCTCGCGGATGCCATCGCTCCTCACGCGGAGAAGAATTTCTCGGGGATACGGCCCGGCGAGAAGCTCCACGAGGTACTCATCACCGAGGATGAAGCCAGGCACACGCGTGAGTATGAGGACCACTTCGTCGTTGAACCGGAATTTCCCTTCTGGAGA
>DATGDI010000075.1:0-3265 GCA_035310965.1 Methanomicrobiales archaeon | reverse complement strand
GCAAGACGAATGACCTCCTGACCGGGCGCGGCTGGGTGATGGGCATCCAGACCTTCAAACTGTATCCCGAGCTCTGGAACGCCAAGGCGACTCCGAACTATTACACAACTTTTCCTTCCGGGAGCATCTCGACGGCTACCTGGACCTATCTTGCCTTCACCTTCAAGAAGAACGACGTGATGCGAGGGTACGTGAATGGCCAACAGGTGAACAGCACCAACGTCAACAACAACAACATCGGCACAGCGACCATGAACCTCACCATCGGGGCCGAGCCATGGAACGCCCCTCCTACCCAATGGTTCGCAAACGCCCGTATCGATGAGGTGCGGCTGTCGAACCTCGTCCGGTCGGCCCCGTGGATCTCGACCGGGTACAACAATACATATAGTCCCGGCACCTTCCACTACCCAGGGAGCCAGCTCGGATGGACATGCTAGGAAGAGGGGAGAGCTCCGACTTTTTCTTTCGCCCGCACGCATCCTCACGCAGGCCCGGATTCCGGGAATCTTGATCGGGGATTCCCTATCGAAGGGGAAGGGTCCAGGATCCTATTTCTTCCTGCCTTTCCCCTTCTCCTTCTTCCCCTTTTTCCCTTTCTCCGGCTTCTCCTCCGGTTTTGACATGGAGGAGATGTCGAGGAGGTACTTCGCGTCCTTCCCGACCCCGACCACCATGTCCCCCGATTCGGCGAGCTTCTTCAGGTTCAGCTCGTAGTTCCCCGGGGAGAGAATGCGGATGGACTCGACCCGGCCCCGGGGGTCCGTTGCCGTTTCCGGGGATCCCACCACCTCGAGGACCTCCTCCTTCGTCTCGGTAGCGATCTCCTGGATGGTCTTTTCCTCGAGCACGTCGCGGTTGCGGTGCTCCTCCCGGATGTAGAGGAACTTCTTGCTCCCGCAGCTCGGGCATCCCTTCAGGATGTCGGTGGAGCCGTCCTTGAACTCCCGCCCGCATTTCGTGCACTTGTGGGGCATCTGCCTTACCGCGAGGAGACCCAGGCCGAGATGAGGTCCTTCTCCTTCTTGATCATCTTGATCTGGTTCGCCGGCCCGATGACCGTGAGCCGGGACTCGGGGCGCCTTCCCACGAACCGGGAGAAGATGCCCGAGAAGCCCTCGGCCGCCTCCCTCGCCGGATAGGTCTCCATCTCGATCCCGGTAAACCCGTCCGGCATGATCTCCATCATCGTGATCTCGATGAGCTTGCTCGCCTCTTCGGGCGGGAGGCCCTTCTCGAGGACCACGATGTTCCCCTTCTTCACGTCGTCGAGGATGAGCCGGATCTTTTCCATGGGGGTGAGGCGGGCGAGCCGTTCATCGGATATGAGGTCGATCTGTATCCCCTGCATCGCCGTCACCCGAACTTCTCGGTCATGATCTCGTAGAGCTGCTCCACGTTCGACCCGTCAAGGCTCGAGATGGGCACCACCGGGTGCTGGGGGAAGGCGCTCCGGATCCGGTTCGGGGCCGCCTCGGGGAGGTCGATCTTGTTCGCGACGATGATGACGGGGAGTTTCCTCGACTCGATGATCCCGACCATCATGATGTTCACCTGCATGAAGGGGTCGAGGGTCGCGTCGAGCATGTAGATGACCCCGTCGATATCCTCCCGGAGCCAGTGCATGGCCTCGGCGACCCCCTCGGTGGCCTCCCGGGCCCGGGTCACCGCCTCTTCCTTGGAGAGGCCGAAGTTCATGAACTCATGATAGTCGATCTTCGTGGTCACGCCGGGTGTGTCGACGATATCGATGTCCACGGAGTCCCCGTTCACCCCCGTGATGGTGATATTCTCCTTCCGGAGGGCCCGCCTTGTCTCGTGGGGGATCTCGGAGACCGCCCCCATGGCGTCCCCGGTCCAGTCCCTCACGATCCGGTTCGCGAGGGTCGTCTTGCCCGCGTTCGGCGGGCCATAGATCCCGATCCTCGCCCTCCTCTTCTTGAAGAAGATCCGAAGAAAACCCGAGAGCTTCTTCTTCGTCCTGACAAAGATGCTCAAGTCGCGCATTCCCCCCTGGTGGTATTCCTGATGGGATTCTTGAAGAGAATTCTCTCTTTTCCTGCATATATAATCCTCCGTGCGCTCCCCCTCCGCATCCCGTCGTTCCGCCCCGTATCGTCGCGCGATTTCCACGGGGAGAAGAATTCTTTTATACTGCCTTCACCTAGTAAGAGTGAACTTTCAGGAATTACAGGGAAACATCCGTTTCAATCCACTCAGGAATTCCTATGTCCCCGAAAAGGCCGACCATCCAGTTCGAGACTCGCGTCCCCCTCCGGGAGGTGATGCGATATCCCCCCACCACCATCGACTCAGATGCATCGGTGGCAGACGCCTCCCTTGCCATGTGCCGCGACGAGGTGGGGAGCTGCATCGTCCTCGAGAACAACTTCCCCATCGGGATCATCACCGAGGAGGACATCAACTGCAAGGTCGTGGCGAAGGACAGGAAGCCCTCGGACGTCAATGTCAAGGATGCCATGTCCTCCCCCCTGATCACCATCGGCGCCGGGAAATCGGTGGGGGATGCGGCCAAGATGATGGTGAAGCGGAAGGTGAGGAGGCTCCCCGTGGTCGAGGGGCAGAAGGTCGTCGGCATCGTCACCGTACGGGACATCCTCTCCGTCGCGAGCGCCATGGAGGAGATCCTCTCGGAGCTCATCGACGTGAACCGGGAGGAGGTCCTCGAGATGGGGGTCTGCGACCGGTGCGGCTCCATGTCCGACGATCTCCGCCGGAGCGACACCCTCATGCTCTGCCCGGCCTGCAGGACGGAGGATCTCCTCGTATGAAAACCGCCGAGAGCGTCATGGTGAAGGTGCCGGTCCTCTCCCTCACCGACCACGTGACCCGGGCCCGGAAGATCCTCCGCGACGACGAGTTCCGGGAGGTCTATGTCCAGGACGAGAAGAGACACCTCGCCGGATACCTGGATATCACCGATGCCCTCCGGATCACCGACACCCGTTCCAATGTCACGGTGGAGGGGTTCCTGAAGGACGCGGCGCGCGTCTCCCCCGGGGATCCCCTGGAGAAGGTGGCGGCGGTCATCCGGGACGCGAAGACCGACAGCGCGGCCGTGGTCGACGGGCAGGGAACCGTGCTCGGAGCCGTGGTCCTCTCCGGGATCTTCCCCATCCTCATCACCCGGCACGAGCTCCGGGGGACCGTCGGCGACTGGATGAGCCGGGGCGTGGTGACCATCGACTCCGACGAGATGATCCAGAAGGTCTACACCCTGATTATGGAGAGCGGCTTCACCGCC
>DATGDI010000074.1:0-1794 GCA_035310965.1 Methanomicrobiales archaeon | reverse complement strand
GGAGATCTGCACGAGGATCGGGATTATCCACCGGGGGGATCTGGTCCGGGAGGGGACGGTGGCAGACCTGAGGGGATCCTCGAGGAGCCTGGAGGATGTCTTCCTCTCGGCCACCCGCGGGGAGAGGCAGGATGCCTGACCTCCATCGAAAATCCCCTTCGGGGATCTTCTCGAATCGCGTTCTCACGAACTCGACCCTTCGAAAACCCCCGCTGGGGATCTTCACCGCCATGCTGAAGGAGGAGTGGCGGATCCACTCCACCATGTTCGGTTCGGCGGGCTTTGCCCTCTTTCCCCTGTTCCTCGTCTTTCTCGCCGCCATGGCCGCCCTCTTCTGGCCGGTCTTTGCCGACGTCCTGCCCGCCCGGACGGCGGTGACCCTCCTCCATGCCGGCTACCTCCTCGCCGGGATGAGCGTGGGGGGCTTCGGGCTCTTCGGCCGGGAGGTGATGAACCGCCGGTTCGGCCAGGCATCCCTGATCGCGTACTCCTCCCGGAGCCTCCCGGTCTCCGAGCAGTCCATCCTCGCGAACTTCCTCCTGAAGGACACCGTCTACTACCTCTTCTTCTGGGTCTTCCCCTTCGTCGCGGGCCTTGCGATTGCGGCCCCCTGGATCGGCCTGCCCCTTGTCTCGGTCCTCGCCCTCCTCGCCACCCTCTCCCTCTCCTTCCTCCTCGGCCTCTCGGCGGTCTTCCTCCTCTCGACCATCTACGTACACTCCCCCCGGGCCCTCCTCGGCCTCTTCATTGCCGGCGCCGCAGGCGCTCTCCTCTATGCCCGCACGCTGGATGCGGGGGTGCTCGGTCTCCTTCCCTCCCTCGGCCTCTACTACGGGCCGACTCCCGCCCTCCTCCTCGCCACTCTCCTCCTCATCGTCGTGCCCTCGGCCATCTCGGTCCGGTTCCTGAAGATCGAGTATCCCGAGGAGACGAGGCGCTTGCCGGCGGCACTGGACCGGTTCACGGGGATGCTCTCATGGACGCCCGACGCCCATTTCATCGCGAAGGACGCCCTCGACCTCTCCCGGAGCGAGGGCGGGGCAGGGAAGATCGTCTTCTCCTTCCTGTTCCCGGTCGCGTTCATCTGGATCGCCCTCTTCATCCTCCTCCGGTTCATCCCGGCTCTTTCCCGGATCATGGTCTTTGCCATCCTCCTCGGGGTGGTCTCCTCCACCATCTACAACTGGGTCACCGAGTTCGACCTCTTTACCTCCTATGCCTTCCTGCCCGTCGGGGCAGGGACCGTCATCCGGGGAAAGCTCGAGAGCTACGGGCTCCTCAACCTCGTGTCGGTGGCAATCCTCGTCGCCGCGGGCCTCGGGACGGGGCAGGTGGAACTCCTCCTCCCCGCCCTCCTCGTCTTCGCCTCGGTCTCCTTCTACGCCGTAGCGGTCACCGTGTACGTGGGCGGGCTCTCCCCGTCGGTCATGATCTACAATGCGAAGGTCTATGTTCCCTACGCGGGGCTCATCACGCCGGCGCTCCTCTTCCTCCTCTTCGTCTCCCTGCCGAACCCGTGGTTTGCCCTCTCGGGCCTGTGCCTGATTCCCGCCGGGTGGTTCATCCTGGGGAAGGCATTCTCCCGGTGGAACGCGGTGGAGCAGCCGGGATTTTAGGGAGTGCCAGACGGTTCCTCGCCCTTCCCCGCCCCCCTTTTCAGGTTATAGGCGAGCCTGAGAGTGCTGTCGATCATGTTCTGGAGATCCTCCTGGGTGTACTTGTTCCTCTCGATCTGGTCCCAGTCCTTGGTCGTGTCCTCGTCGTTCTCGCCGACCCAGGAGGCGATGGGGGCCT
>DATGDI010000073.1:0-6494 GCA_035310965.1 Methanomicrobiales archaeon | reverse complement strand
CCGAAGCGTGCCACCCGTTCCCTGACGTTTGCCTGCGCCTTCCGAATCGCGGCCTCGACCTGACCGGGAGTGAGGTGGAGCTGGCCCAGGAGTTCCCTGTTCAGGAAGACCCGGCCATCCCAGGAAACGGCCCCGAACCCGGCCTCAGGGTTCCAAGGGATCTGGACTTTCCGGACAATGAGGGGACGGATAGGGCAACCGAGGGCCCGGGAAACTGCGACGCCAACGGGGACACCGCCGGCGGGGATCGGGCAGACCAGGGGATCTTCGAGGGCGGGGAGACCGGCGAGATAGGCACCAAGCCGTTCTCCGGCATCCCACCGATCCCTGAACACGGGTGCCCGGTCGCGAAGGGCCGGGTCTTCATGGATTCGCCCTCCTGCAGCCATCAACGGCGATCCCTATCGCGGCGGATATCTTGAAGATATGCCCGGGGCCCCAGCGGTACCTTCATCTCGTTCCGGGTGCATCCTCCTCCCATGGCAGGGATCCAGCTTCGGCCCCTCGGGGTCATTTCATCCCCGTTCAGGGAGAGGGGGGAGGCACCCAGGCAGGGGCGGCTCGAACCGACGGAAAGCGAGATCCAGGTTTTCCCGGAGTTTGCCGAGGGACTCCGGGACCTCGCCCTCCACCCCCGGCTCTTCATCCTCTACTGGTGTGACCGTTCTCACCGGGACATCCTCACCGCCACCCCGCCCCACGAGGGGAAGGAGCACGGGGTCTTTGCGACCCGATCTCCCGAGAGGCCGAACCCCATCGCCCTCTGCCTCGTGGATCTCGTGCGGCTCGAGGGAAACACCCTCACCGTCCGGGGTCTGGACGCCCTGGACGGATCCCCTCTCCTGGACATCAAGCCCTTCTACCGGGACCTCGACTGCCCGGAGGAAGGGGCGTAAGAGGCCATATCTCATACCTTTATGACTTTCAGGGGACAGCTTTATGCCGCAGTTCGTCATCTGTGAGGGAGGATATGCCCGAAACCACCGCAGAGAAGGAAGAGTGCGAGAAGAAGTGCGAGACATGCGAGCTTGAGTGCCGGGACCGTGCGGCGCCGACGGCTCTCCCGGAGAAGGCAAAGATCCACGTGAAACACGTGATCCTGATCCTCTCCGGGAAGGGCGGGGTGGGAAAGTCCACCGTGGCCGTGAACCTGGCCTATTCCCTCTCGACACACGGCTTCCAGGTGGGGATCCTTGACCTGGACATCCACGGCCCGAACATCCCCATCATGCTCGGGATCCAGAACGAGCGCCTGCAGGCCATCGGGAACCTCATCGAACCGATCCGGATCACGGGGAACCTCGCCGCCATGTCCATGGCGTTCCTCCTCCCGGACGTCTCCACCCCGGTCATCTGGCGGGGCCCGATGAAGATGGCCGCCATCCGGCAGTTCCTCGAGGAGGTGAACTGGGGCGAGCTCGATTTCCTCGTTGTCGACCTTCCCCCGGGGACCGGGGACGAGGCCCTCTCCATCGCCCAGCTCGCCCCGAACGTCTCCGGGGTGGTCATCGTGACGACCCCGCAGGATGTCTCTACCGTCGACTCCCGGAAGGCCGTGAAGTTCGTGGAGATGCTCGGGTTCCGGAATCTCGGGATCATCGAGAACATGAGCGGCATGATCTGTCCCCATTGCAAGGAGGAGATCGACCTCTTCGGGAAGGGAGGCGGGAAGAAGGCCGCCGAGGAGATGGGGGTCCCCTTCCTCGGGTCCATCCCCATCGACCCCGAGATGGCCAGGGCAGGGGACGAGGGGAGGCCCTTCGTCATCAAGCGGGGTGAAACGAACCCCACCTGGGAGGCGGTGGACCGGATCATGGAAGCTCTCGTGACGGAAGTGGAGAAAGAGGCGGAGCCCTAGATGGACTACGGAAAGATCCTCGCCGGGAACGCCGAGCCCCTCCCCATTTACCGGAACGTCTCCCTCTGCCTCGAGAACATCGAGCTCTTCCCCTTCATCCTCGAGGCGATCTACCGGGAGGCACAGAACTTTGACGACGAGACCCTGGACCGGTTCCGGTTTGCCCTCATCCGTCTCCAGGTGTACACCGACCTCCACCACTACGAGGACATGGAGAATACCCAGAAGGTCCGGTACGTCGCCCAGGTCCTCGAGAAGGTCATCTTCGGGGACCTGCTCCTGGAGCGGGAGCACCCGCCGGGAGACTGAAGGGCAGCCGGGAACACTTTCGACCCGGCCCTGATCCTTTTTTAAGGAACCACCACCGACGTACAGGTGATGATGGGCAAGGGGGCCTACCTGAAGAGGATCTCCTCCTCAGCCCGTATCCCCTCCGTTGACGTCGGGAGAGACCTGGAAGGCTCCACTCCCCCGTCGGTTTTCATCGGGTCCTGGAACTACCCGAAGGTCTATGCCGGTCCCATGATCGCACCCGTCCACGGGGACACGAGGGTCATGGATACCCCCGAGGCATGGATCCCGGGGGCGAAGACCCAGGATGATATCCTCGGCTTCCGGATGAGTCTCGTCCGGGGCAAGCGCCCCGTGTTCATCGACGACCTCGGGTCCGGGTACATCGGGAAGCTCCAGGAAATCGCCCTGTCCTCTGGCTCGGTCGAGAGCGAGGCGACCTTCCGGGAGAGACCGACGGGCTTCTCCCTCTCTGACGAGCACACCCCCTACGGACCGAGCGGCTCCCTCGAACACTTCGACCTCGGGACCATGAAGATGGACAGGAGCCTGGAACGGGTCTTTGACGACGGAGATCTCACCGCGGCCGAGGCGGTGGTCTCCCTCCACTCGGAGGACATCCCCTTCTCGGCCATCCAGAAGGCCTTCTCCTGCGGGACGATGGGAGTCGGGAAGAGGCGGCGGCTCGTCCCCACCCGGTGGTCCATCACCGCCTGCGACAGCACCATCGCTGACCACCTCCTCTCCGGAGTGAAGAAGAACCCGGTCATCGACCGGTGCCTCGTTCACGAGTCGGCCACCCTGAACAACCGGTATGCGGTCCTCCTCCTTCCCACCGGGTGGCAGTACGAGTGGATGGAGGCCTTCCTCCATGTCATGGGGAACGAGGAGGTGGTTTTCGCCGACCATGAAACCGGGGCAGGGAAGACCGGATACTCATCGGTCGGGGGATGCTACTACTCCTGCAAGATGGCGGTCCTGGAGGGACTCGCACGGACCGGGAGGCAGGCAGGGGCCATTGTGTTCCGGGAGGCGTACCAGGGGTATGTCCCCATGGGGGTCTTCAACGTGCGGGAGAACGTCCGGAACGCCATGAGGAGCACCCCCCAGGAGTTCGAGGACATGAAGACGGCCCTTGCTCACATTTCCGGCCGGATGAAGCTCCCCCTCCAGAGGTTTGTCGGGGAGAGCACCCTGCTCCGGGACCAGATGAAGACACGGCAGACGACCCTTTCCTCCTTCGCTGAGCCGAAGGACCGTGTTCCCGGTCCCGGCACGTAAGAGGACCAAGTCTGTAAGACTGCCGGTCCATCGCGCTTCCCGCCCCCCGCACCCTGGCCCTGAGGTTCGTACCCGCGACGCTCCGTACCGCCGTCAGGATGAAACCGATTCCCAGCTCGGATCAGGAAAAAAATGGTGGATTTGAACTGTGTTCAGCCATCGAGGAGGGCCCGGAGCTTCCCCTCGATATGGTCGGAGATTTTGTAGTATCCCTGGGTTGAGGAAATCCCTTCCTTCATCCCGATGGCATGGTAGAGGTCGTCATCCGAGATGCCGTGCTGGATGTGGTCCATGATCTCTCTCGGGAACTTCCCCCTGGTGAAGAGGGGGACCCTGCAGAGGGCGGGTCCGTCTGCACCCACCCGAATGAAGTAGTAGTGTTTCCCTACCATTGCCCGAATATCCTCCTCGATCCCTCCCATGAATTCCTTGAGATCCGGATCTGATCCCTCCTCGAGCAGGGGAAGGACCGGGAGCCAGTTCATTTTTTTCACCGGCTTCTTCCTGAGGATCTTCTGGAACTGTTGCATCTTTTCACCTCTCTCCTGGGATGTTCAGCATCCATACCCTCTCCCCGGCCTGGCCCGCGGGCAACCACCCGAACCATCCTGCCAGGCCGGATGGAGAAACCCCGGGGACCAGGGTAACCCGGTCCCGATGGATTCCGGCCCTCTATGGAGTATCCCCCCTGGATCCTTCTCCGCCCGCCCTGCCTGCAGAAAGAAACGATCGCCCGGTGCCGGAGCACCATCCCCGTGGCCTCCGGATATGTGGGTTGCCACCCCGTCCATGCAGGACAGAAGGATTGGCCGGAAGGAAGTAGCTTTCCGGTGGGCATAATGGTTTGCATGGAAAAAAGGATACTATTATTATATATGGCTGAGTAATTCCTTTCTACCCCAGATGAATCATGCCATTCGGTCTGACGATGGGGGCCGTGGCAGGGCCACGGAAGTCGTCTTAAGTTCGTGGCATCGCCCTGTGGAGCTGGTCCCTTCACACCCGGCGATGCCACATCTCCTCATGTTCTCTGCCGGGACCCGGGGGTCCCGGGATCTTTTGGCCGGTGGGGTCAACCCCAGAGGGGGCCCCCGGGTGAGAGGCGGGCGGGGAACCCGTGGGAAGAAAGGAAAAAAAAGATCTCTCTCAGGTCCAGACCTCGTCGGTCCGCACCCGCATCATCTTCTCGACCGGGATCACGAAGATCTTCCCGTCCCCCACCTTCCCTGTCTTTGCGGCGGACTTGATGACCCCGATCACCGCCTCGACATCCTCGTCCCTGATCACCACCTCGAGCTTCACCTTGGGGAGGAGGTCGACCTCGATCTTTCTTCCCCGGTATTCCAGGGTGATCCCCTTCTGCTCTCCGCGGCCCTTCACTTCGATGACGGTGACGGCGATGAACCCCCGCTCCTCGAGGTTCTTCATCACCACATCCAGCTTCTCCGGCCTGATGATGGCCTGGACCATCTTCATGGAATCACCACCTCACACCCTCTCCCCGTGCTGGGAGATATCGAGCCCGACATACTCCTCCTCTTCCCGCACCCTGAGCCCCAGGGTTGCATCAACGATCCTGGCAAGGATGTACGAAACCACGAATGCATACACCAGGGACGCTCCTGCTGCGACGATCTGGACCAGGAACTGGTGGACGTTCCCCGAGAGGAGGCCTGTGTAGTTGTTCACCGCCGTTGTCGCGAATATGCCTGTTGCTATGGCTCCCCAGAGCCCGCCCATCCCGTGGATGGACCAGGCGTCCAGGGACTCGTCCAGTCCCTTCTGGGTCCGATAGAGGAGCATTTTGAAGCAGAGAAGGCCTGCGACGATGCCGATGACGATGGCCGCCGCTGGCCCGACGTACCCTGCCGCCGGCGTGATGGCCACGAGGCCGGCGACGGCGCCCGAGACCACCCCGAGGGATGCCGGGCGACCTTTGTACCAGCTCGCACACATCCAGGCGAGGGCGCCTGCCGCGGCTGCGGTGTTCGTCACGACAAACGCGTTCGCGGCGAGGCCGTTTGCGGCAAGCGCGCTTCCCGCATTGAACCCGAACCAGCCAAACCAGAGCATCGCCGCGCCCAGGAGGGCCATGGGGATGTTCGAGGGCTCCATGGTGTACTCCCCGAAGCCCTTCCGCTTCCCGATGACAAAGGCTATCGCGAGGGCGCCGAACCCCGAGCTGATGTGGACCACGGTCCCGCCGGCGAAGTCGAGCGCCCCCAGCGCGGCACTCCACCCCCCTCCCCAGACCCAGTGGGCCAGGGGATCGTAGACGAGGGTCGTCCAGAGGAGGCCGAAGACGATGAACGAAGAGAGCTTCACCCGCTCAGCGAAGACCGAGGTGAGGATGGCGAGGGTCACCGTCGCAAAGACGAGCTGGAAGACCATGTAGGCAAGCCCCGGGATCGTCTGGGAATAGGGTCCCGGACCCATCCCGACCCCGGAGAGGACAAGGTGCGAGAGCCCACCCACGAAGCCCCCGATGTCGGTCCCGAAGGAGAGGCTGTAGCCCCACAGGACCCACTGGACGCTCACCAGGGCAAAGACGATGAACGAGAGGGCGATCATCGAGATGATGTTCTTCTTCCTCACCATGCCCCCGTAGAAAAACCCCACGCCGGGGGTCATGAGCATCACGAGGGCCGTGGAGGCAAGGACCCACGCGGTATCGCCGCTGTCAAGAACCACTTTACCACCTCACCGTCCCCTAGCAAAGGGGCGGCATATTTTCCTTTCGGATCTTCTCATCGCGGGATTCATGGATGCACCTCATGCATCGTAGGAAGGAAGTTAGTTTCCATGTCATTTAAATCTATCTATAGTTTCTTTACCGCCCGAATCGGTGGGGAACGAAATAGGGAAGGAAGACCGGGAGGTCCTCCGGTGGAGAAAAAAAAGATCTAGTATCTGACGAGGTACTGGTCGTGTTCCCAGGCATGGACGGCGGTCCGGAAGGAATCCCATTCCATCGTCGTGATCCTCTGCAGGTTCTCCATGATATGGGACCCCAGGGTCCCGGTGAGGACCGGATCCTTTTCGAGGTACGTCATGGCGGCGACGA
>DATGDI010000072.1:0-2689 GCA_035310965.1 Methanomicrobiales archaeon | reverse complement strand
GGATCCCTCCGGGAGGGGCTCGAGAACCGGTTCTAGGGATCCCTACCGGATGATCCAGGGGATCTCGCGGCCCCGGGTGAGATCCCTCACTTTCTCGGCGCATGCCTCGGCCTCCTCCTCTCTCCCGAGCCTTCGGAGGCTTGCGGCCTTGTTGTTCCAGGGAGTGGGGTCATGGGGGTTGATCCCGATGGCCTCCTCGAACCTCGCGATGGCCTCCTCGAACCGGTTCAGGCCGGCGAGGGCAACCCCCATGTTCGTGTACACCACCGCGACCCCGGGATTGATCCGGGCGCATTCCTCATAGCAGGTAAGGGCCTCCCCGTACCGGTGCACATCGGCGAGAGCAACGCCCTTGTTATACCATGCCTTTGGATACTCGGGATCGAGCCCGATGACCGCGTCATAGGAGCAGAGGGCCTCCTCGTATTCCCCGAGATAATAGTGGCAGTTCCCGAGGGTGTACCATGCCTCGGCATGGCCGGGGTCGAGGGAGGCCGCCTGCTCCAGGCAGGGGACGGCCTCCGTCCACCGGCCGGTCATGTAGAGCACACTCCCCCGGATGAACCATGCATCCGGGTCACGGGGATGACTCTCGATGACCTTCTCGCAGCACCGGACGGAGGCCTGGAAAAATCCCATCCGGGAGAGGCTCGAGGCCTTGGCGACGAGCGCGGCAGGATCGCCGGGACGCAGGGCGAGGGCCCTCGTCAGCCATTCCACCGACTGCCGGAACCGGCCCACCGATGCGAGCCCGGTTCCCCTCCGGATGAACCCCTCCTTCTCGGTTTCGCACACGGATACCGCCTCAGGGAACGGGTGGGTGGAGCCGGTACTTATGCCATCCTATCGGAGTGGCGGAAGGAAAAACAGGCCCGACGGGAGATACGCTGAAGGGGGGGTTCACAGAAGGGCTGTCGGGATGCGGGGATAGATCAGGACTCCGACGGGGGCTTCCCGCCGGATACCTTCCTGATGGAGACGCAGTTAATCACCGGGTCCTCTCCGACGAGGACGTACCGCTTCATGACCGTCCCGAGGACCTCCACGATGTCATCCTTCCGGATCCGTTCCCGTGGAGCGGTGAACATCTTCACCGAGATTTCCCCCGATCGATCGGCGATCATATACTGGGGCCTGGACAGGAAGTCGAAGTAGACACGCTCGACCACTCCCTCGATCCTGACGGGTTTCCCGAGCATGTTCATGTTGATGGCCTTGATCCTGACCTTCTGGGCCTCGCTCTCGTAGGTGGGGACGAGGGCCAGGTACTGGCTCTGGCTCATATGCCTGAGCAGGAGGGGGATGACGGCAAGGCCGATGACCATCGGGATCCCGAAGATGAGGAGCATCGTGCTCCTGCTCATCCAGTAAGCCAAAAGGAGAAAAATGGCGAAGAAGAGGAGGACCCCGATCTGAATCGGGGAGATCCTCAACTCGATATCGCGGAACTTCATCGCGCAGTCTTACTTGAGGGCTGCGATCTCCTTGCGGAAGGCAACCCAGTAGATCACCGCAACGAAGAACATCGCCCCGACGATGTTCCCGATGGTGACGATGATGAGGTTGCTCGTCCATGCCGAGACCCAGTTCACCGAAGCCACGATCTTGGTCGGGTCGGTGACGAATCCCTGCGTGAAGATACCCGCGGGGATGAAGTACATATTGGCGATGGAGTGCTCAAAGCCGCTGGAAACGAAGGCCATGATGGGGAACCAGATGCCGAAGAACTTCCCGATGAGGTCATCGGCGCAGATCCCGAGGAGGATACCGAGGTTCACGAGCCAGTTGCACCCGATGGCCTTGAGGAATGCCGACCACATGCCGGCGGTTCCGACGTACGCCGTCTTTGCTCCGGCGATGGCGATGGCACGGGACCCGAAGGCCGTGACCGTCGCGGCACCCGCCGCATCCCAGCTCGTGAAGGGCCCGTACGCCATCAGGTAGGCGTACCAGACCGAGCCGATAAAGTTCCCGATGTAGACCCAGACCCAGAGGTTGAGCACGGCCGCCCAGCTGATCTTGTGGACGAAGGCCGCCATGGGTGCGAGCATCGCGTCACCGGTGAAGAGCTCAGCGCCTGTGAGCACCGTGATGATCAGCCCCACCGGGAAAACCGCTCCCAGGATGAGCTGCGAGAAACCAGCGCTCGCGGTACCGTACCGGAGCGTCGCGTCTGTCGCCATGATTCCTGTGCTGCACACGGTGGCAAGGGCGCCTCCCATGGCGATATAGGCCCCGGACATGAAGCCCCGGAGAACCATATTCCACCATGGCAGTCCCGTCTTGTACTTGCCGGCGTCACCGGCCTTTGCGACTATCTGCACTGGGGGATGAAATACCATAGTTCAGTCACCTCACGTTCATCTAACCTATACCAGCAAACATGAGACCACTTGTGTATAGGTGCAATTGTAGGAATCTGCCAAAACCTTATTAAATCTTTCCAATTGTCCTTATATAGAAAAATTGAGTTATTATATGCTTTCTCCCCGTCTGCTGCCAATCGATAAACCTTTATCCGGAGTAAAAGTTCAAAGCCGGTCATAACCTCGATCCCTTCTGGAGAGGGCCTGCCTCCCCTGGCGGCAAACCCGGGGGGAAGAGCCGGGGGTTTTCCCTGTTCCCCGAAAGCACGGCTCAAAGGCAGGATCTGAGAAGGGACAGGGCTATTTCCTGAAGATTGGGTCCT
>DATGDI010000071.1:0-9069 GCA_035310965.1 Methanomicrobiales archaeon | reverse complement strand
GAGAGCCACCGGGGCAAACGCCTCGGTGCGAACTCTTTTTTTCCCGTACAGCCAATCAATCAGGGAATGATCGAGTACCTGGTCCTCACCTCCGGGATCTTTTTCCTCCTCTTCCTCCTCCCCTGGAGGTGGCGTTTCCATGCCGCGGTCCTCGGGTGGGGGTCCATGGTCCTCTACCTCATCGCCGAGATCCCGTACTACCTCTCCCTGAATAACATCCTCTACCCGGCCCTTGCCATCCTCGCCCTCCCCTTTCTCCTGGTCACCGGCCGGAGGCTCCTCCGAAAGGACCCGGCCATCCTCGCCCTCTCCCGGGGGGCGGCCGTGGCCTTCCTCATCTATGCCCCCTTCGCCTACCTGCCGGCCCTCGGGGACTTCCTCATCGGGGTGGTGACCGGGCAGATCCTCTCCCTCCTTTCCGCCGTCGGCCAACCGGCGGCGCTTCTCGCCTGGAACCTTATCGGTCGGAACGGGTTCCGGATCGAGATCATCCTCGCCTGCACGGGCATCCAGTCCATGGCCATCATGCTCGGGGTGGCGGGGGCGGTCCCGACGACCCGCCACCAGAAGATCCTCGCCTTCCTTCTCGTGGTTCCCACCATCTACCTCCTGAACCTCCTCCGGAATATCTTTGTCATCGCCGCGTACACCGGCCAGTGGTTTCCCTTCCTCCCGGAGATCGCCTCCAACGGGGAATACGGCTACGAATCCTTCTTCTGGGCCCACAACATCCTCGCCGAGGGAGGTGCTCTCGTCGCCCTCATCGCCATCGCCTATGCCCTCTTCGTCGTCATCCCGGATCTGGGGAGATGGGCGGGGGATCTGTACACCGTCTATTCCGGGGACCTTACGGGCCTCTACCGGCGGCTTACGACAAGGCCCGGAATATGAAATTTCCAGCTGCCATGAAAGGATACCGGTCCGGTTCCGTCCCGGATACTTATATCATCCCCGGCCCCCGATGATCCATTCCGGATGAAGCGATCCGTCTCGGCCCTGGAGGTCTGCGTCTACCTGAAGCGGTGCGAGGTCCAGTGCAGCCGTTTCGAGGACCTGAGCCGGGAGATCGATCTCTACCAGCCCGACTATTACAAGTACTGGGCGAGGCTGAAGGTCCAGATCTGCTCCCACCTCGGCTCCCGGTAGCCGGCTGTCGGCAGGCCTGTTTTACGATTCACTGAGGTGCCTGCGGAGGTACACGATCCGCTCCATGGCTGAAAGGTTCGTCGCGACGGCGATGATGAGGACCGAGACCCAGATGAGGCCCGAAAGGCCGCCCGCGATGAGGACGAGAAGGGTTTCCGGCCGGCCGAAGAAACCGACCCCTTCCAGGGGGTCGTCAATCTTCCCGTGATGCCGGTCTGCGAATCCGGCTTCGGCGTAGGTCACGGGCTTGATGAAGGTGTTCATCATGGAGCCGAGGATGGCGACCATCACCACCCCGGAGTCTGCAACGGCGGGAGCCGCGATGATCCGGGTGAGGATGGGGATCCCGGAGAGCCCGACCCCGAGAAGGGCCAGAGTGTCGACGTACTTGTCCACGATCCAGTCGAAGACCGCCCCGAACCGGGACCCGGAGTTCTGGATCCGGGAGACGTGGCCATCCACGAGGTCGAGCACCCCCGAGGCGAGGAGGAGGAGGCTCCCCGCGGGGAAGGACCGGGTCGCGAAGAGGAACATGGCCGCGACCCCGAAGAGCAGGGAGAGGAGGGAGATCTGGTTCGGGGTGAACCCCGCCCGGGCAAAGGCCCTCCCGACCGGCTCGAGGTGGCAGATGAGCCTCGGCCGGAGCGCGGTGATGTTCATCCATACCACAAGGGCGGGAAACCGTAAAACCGTTCCCCTCCACCCAAATCTTCTTCAAATCGGGGGGGAAGATATATGCGAGGCCGACACCCCATGCCACCGAGGAGAGAGAGACCCCATGTCCTCATGATGTCCGAGATCACCGCCGACGGGAAGCTCACCCTGAAGCGGGGTGCATCGAGCAAGATCCTCATGAAGTACATGGCCCCCGAGACCGAGATCCTCCTGCACGAGACGAGGGCAGACTACGACGCCATCATGGTCGGGGCGAACACCATCCGGATCGACAACTCCTTCCTCACGGTGCGGCTGGTGCCGGGAAAAAGCCCTCTCCGGGTCATCCCGAGCGGGAAGGCCGAGATCCCCCTCGATGCCAACGTGCTCAAGAAAGACGCCCCCACGGTCATCGCGGTCGCGGGAGAGGCGCCGAAGGACCGGGTGGAGGCCATCCGGGCGAAGGGGGTGGATGTGGTCGTCGCGGGGAAGGACAAGGTGGACCTCCCCCTCCTCATGGAGATCCTCTGGCGGGACTACGGGGTGAAGAAGCTCATGATCGAGGGGGGGCCGACCCTCAACTGGCATATGCTCCGGCACCGGCTCGTGGACGAGATCCGGCTCATCCACCTCCCCTTCATCGTCGGCGGGGCGGACACCCCTTCCCTCGTCGGGGGGATGCACATCGACTCGGAGTCCGAGATGATCCGGCTCGCCCTGAAACGCTTCTACCTGTGCGGCTCCAACCTGGTCACCGAGTACGACGTGCTCTACGGGGACGGCTGACATGGGGTTCCTCGAGGAGGAGGTCCGGAGGATCGAGGGGAGGGGGTGGAGACGGGGGCTCGCGGTCCTCGGCCTCATCTTCCTCGTCCTCCTCGCCGTGTTCGCGGCGGCCTGGTTCCTCTCCTACACGAAGGAGAGTTCCGTCGCGGTCATCCGGGTGGAGGGGACCCTCTCCACCGGCGACTTCTCCGGCCCCGACGCGACCGGGAGCGAGTTCGTGGGGGCCGAGATCCGGGACGCCGCCGACAACCCCCTGGTCGAGGCCATCGTCCTCCGGGTGAACAGCCCGGGCGGGACCCCCGCGGCAGCCCAGGAGATCACCGCCGACATGGAGTACGCGAAGGCACGGAAGCCGGTGGTGGTCTCCATGGGGGACATGGCGACCTCGGCGGCGTACGCCGTTTCGGCCCATGCAGACCGGATCTTCGCGGATCCCGACACCATCACCGGCGGGATCGGGACGGTCTGGATCTTCACCGACATCAGCCGGTGGCTCGGGAACGAGGGGTACAACGTGACCGTGGTGAAGTCCGGTGCCTGGAAGGACATGGCCTCCCCGTACCGTAACCTGACAGCGGGGGAGGAGGCCTATGCCCAGGATCTGGTGAACGCCTCCTTCGAGCGGTTCCTCGCGGACATCCTGGAGCAGAGGAACGTCTCCCGGGCCGAGATCGAGGACGGCAGGGTGGTGAGAGGGGAGGAGGCGGTGAAGATCGGCCTCGTCGATCGGCTGGGTAACCTCCACGATGCCATCGGGGAGGCGAGGCTCCTCGCCGGCTCGGGGATCAGATCATCCGCATCGGGTCAGCCTTCATAAACTCCCGGCAGACGGTGGTCGCGTACTGGCCCGGGCCCAGGGAGAACCCGAGGAGGACGTCCCTCTCCTCGAGACGGGCATCGATGTCCGTCAAGAGGGCCACGGGCCGGGTCACGCCGGAGTAGGCGACCCGGACGAACTTCGAGGCGGCAGCGAAGTCCTCCGGTTTGATCCCGAGCTCCCCGAGGAGTGCCCCCGCGGGATCGGCGTCCGGGATGGACGCCTCAGGGACCCCCGACCCGGGCACGAACAGCCCGATCTGTGCCCTTTTCCGCCGCACCTGGAGGACGGCGGCCCCCAGGTTTTCCGCGGTCACCCGATCCTCCCGCCCGTCTGTGAAGATGAGCCGGTCACCCGGGGCAGGTCCGTCAAGAGGAATCCCCCCTCCGCACCGCCGGGAGAGGAGGGTGTTGAAGAGGAAAGACTGGAAGGCCGAGACGAACATCGAGAGGAGGCGCGGGGGGAGCGCCCGGAGCGCCCCCGGATAATCACCCGGATGCCCGTCCAGGTGGTGGAGCATGGCCCGCTCGAAGGTCAGGCGAACGGGAAAATGGCGGAGGGACTCCTTTGCATCCCTTCCCTGGAGGTACGCCTCCCGGGCCTCGCGGACCTCTGCCGGTTCGGAGGGAAAGGATGCCCCCAGGTATGAGAGGACCGCACCCTCGAAGTCGCCCCGGAGGATTCTCTCACCTACCAGGTGGGTGACCGGGCGGATGACCCCGAATCGCTGGATGCCGACATAGTTCGGGAAGCCGGACGCACCCGCACCAGCCACTTTTTCCACCCTGGTGGCAAGGTCCGTCGGTTCGCATTCCCGGATCCGGATGAGGAAGCGGTTCCCCCGCAGCTCTCCGAGGGCAATAGGGTGGTCGGACCGACCAGCCACCTCGAGGGTGACCCCGGGGAGGGTGATTCGCTCCAGGGCCTCCGGCGCGATGCCATGGATGGAGATGTACTGGGAGGTCACGGCCCTCCGATCCTTGGTGCCGGCCCACGAGATCCTGCGGTGGCTGATCCCAAAGATCCGGGCGAGATCCTTCACGAGGCGCTGCTGCTCCCAGTTCCGCTTCGTCAGCCGGAGGATGAGGTACTCGCCGCTTTCCTCCCAAGACTTCGTGGGCAGCTCATCGACCCTGAAGTCCTCCGGCTCCCCCCGGAGGTATCCCCCGATACCCTCCGTCCCGGTCGCGTACCACGAAATCCCGAGCCTCTGTTCGAGGGGATACGGGGACTCCCTCATAGGAGCGGAAGGTCGGAGGTGATCCGGTCCATCTCCTCGCTCCGGGCGGGCCCGAGACCCAGGGCGGTGGTGGTCCCCGGCGGGACCTCGGTGAGGCCCGCGTCCTGGATAAGCGCCGCCGCGATCCCCCGGGCCTCGGCAATGGTCTTCAGCTCGAGGAGGCTCCGCTCGTCCTTCACCTTCAGCACCACCTTCTTCTGTCCCTCGGCAAGCCACCGCTCCCGGGTCTCCCGGTCGCACCGCTCGAAGGCCGCGACCGCCGCGTGGGCGGCCTGGGCCGAGATCTTGCCGCAGCTCATCCGGATATCCCCCCGGATCACCAGGCACTGCTTCCACCGGAATTCCCGCTCGCCGGGGGAGGTCATGGACCCGGACTCCCTGTCCGCTGGCTCAAATGTCCGCCTCACCGCTGGACTATCCTGATATTATCGATGGCGAGGATGGGTTCCTCCTCCTCGGAGGGTTTGTGGGCGAGGAGGGAGGTGTAGACCCGGATGGCGATGAGGCCGTTTAACCCGAACCAGAAGAGGAACTTCGCATCGAGAGGGAGGGAGTCGTAGGCATCGAGAACCGAGGTCCGGAGGGTGAGGACGAGGAGCACCGACCAGAACACGGCAGCGATGAAGATGATACCGGCCCGGGTGGCCTGGATACGGAGGCGCAGGGCATTCTTCCCCTTCCCCTTGACGAGCCGCTGGAGGGAGAGAACGAACCAGAGTGCCCCGGCGATCGCAATAGGGATCGTGATGATGAGCATGGTCTGGCCCGTGAGGACCTCGGCCAGGGGAAGGACGAAGAGGCCGATGAGGACGATGATGAAGACCGCGATACTTCCACCCAGAATCTCCCCAGCTTGCATACCTGATGATGTCATAGGGTCTTGCATATAGATTTCGCAGGACGGGAACCTGTATGGGGCCCGGGGGCTCGGACATGAGGCCAGGGCGGAGACGGATGTCGGGGTCAGGGCATAGCGCGAACCCTGGGCGGGCGGAGCGAGGAACCAAGGATGGGCATGGCGCGGATCTAAGGACGGTGTGGCGCGGTTCTAAGGGCGGGCAGGGATAAGAACCAGCGTGATCAACGGGAGATGGGATGTATGACGTTGTCGTGGCCGGGGCAGGGCCCTGCGGTTCTGCCGCCGCGAGGGCATGCGCCGAGGCCGGCCTCCGGACCCTCTGCATCGAGGAGCACGGCACCATCGGCCGCCCCGTGCAGTGCGCGGGCCTCCTCTCGGTGGCCGCCCTGTCCGAATGCAAGGTCTCCACCCGCTCCATCCTGAACACTATTTGGGGTGCCCGGTTCATCCCGTCCTCCGGGGAACCCCTGGAGATCGACGGGGGCCGGCCGATGGCATACGTCGTGGACCGGGGCGCTCTCGATGCCGAGATGGCCCGGGCAGCCGCCGGTGCCGGCGCCGAGTTCCGGCTCCGGACTACCGTGGCCTCGGTGAAGGGAGACCGGCTGATCACAAAGGGAATCCGCGGCCGCGAGGAGATCGGGTTCTCGATCCTCATCGCCGCAGACGGTGTCCGGTCCTCCATCGCCCGGATTTCCGGACTGGGGCAGGCCCAGTCCGTCCTGGGGGGTCTTCAGGCAGAGGTCAGGTGCGGGACCGGTTCCCGTTTTGTGGAGATCCACCCCCATGCCTCCCCCGAGTTCTTCGGCTGGGTGATCCCGACAGGGGACGGCATGGCCAGGGTCGGCCTGTGTGGTGAGGGGGATCTCCGGCCCCGGCTGGCGGCGCTTCTCCGGCCCTTCGGGGGAGGGATCCTCGACCTCGTGTCCGGGGCGCTCCCCCTCGGGGTGCTTCCCCGCACCTACGGCCCCCGGACTCTCGTCGCCGGAGACGCCGCCGGCATGGCAAAGCCCACCTCGGGGGGCGGCATCTACACCGGAGTCCGTGCGGCACGGCATGCCGCCGCCGTTGCCGTGGAGTGCTGCGAAAAGGGATCCTTCCGCGAGCGTGACCTTGCCCGGTATGAGAAGCTGTGGAAGGAGGACTTCGGAAGGGAGCTTTCCGTCGGGATGGCCCTGTACCGGGCCCGGAGGAACCTCTCTCCCGCAGACGTGGACGCAGTTATCGGGGCCCTCCGGGACCCGGAGATTGTGAAGGAGATCGAGAAAACCGGCGACATGGACCGGCCCTCCTCCCTTTTCCGCCGGCTGGCGTTGAAACCCTCCGTGATCCGTGCCGCGGGGATCTTTCTCCGGGGCGGGCTTCGGTCAGTTCTTACGGATTAAAAGAATCGAACTATTTCGTAATACTTTTATACAATTATGTAATACTACCGGTGAGGTGCGCCATGCATATCCCCGATGGCTTCATCCCGCTCGCCCAGGGCCTCGTCTACTGGGCCGTCGCCCTCGCCTTCATCGCCCTCTCCCTCCGGTGGGCGAGGCGGGACATGGACGAGGAGCGGATCCCCCTCGTTGCCGTGCTTGCGGCCGGCATCTTCGCCATCCAGTCCTTCAACCTCCCGGTCGGCCTCGGGACGACCGGTCACCTCGTGGGGGGCGCCCTCGCGGCCATCGTCCTCGGTTCCCCCTACGGGGCGGTCTTCATCCTCACCCTGGTCCTCCTCGTCCAGGGGTTCCTCTTTAACGACGGGGGGATCACCGTCATGGGCGCGAACATCCTGAATATGGGGGTCATCGGCGGCTTCGTGGGCTTTTACTCCTTCCGCGGGATCCGGGCGGCCCTGGGGAGCCTGGATGTCGCCGCCTTCTCGGCGGCCTGGCTCGCCTGCCTGGTCCCCGCCTTCGCCGCGGCCGTCGAGTTGTACCTGGCCGGCACCTTCCCCCTGGAGGGAGGGCTCCTCGCCATGGGCCTGTACCATGCTCTCATCGGCATCCTTGAAGGGGCCATCACCGTCGCGGCCATCCGCCTCATCGCGACGGCCCGCCCCGACATCCTGGGGACGGAGGCGGGCGCGGGGGTGGCAGGCCCGTGATCCCTGCCCGCACCCTCCTCGGCGTCGGACTTGCCGTGGCAATCCTCGTCGGGGTCGCGGCGGTGTTCCTCGCCTCCGGCGGTCCGGATGGGCTCGAGAGCACCACCCTCGTGATCCGGGGAGAGAAAAGCCTCACCGGGCCGGCTCCCTCCGGAGCTCATGTCGGGGAAAACCCCGGCGGGTTCCGTTTCCCCTCCCCCTTCCCGGATTACTCCGTCGGTGAGGGGAGCGGGAACATCGGATCGATCCTCGCCATCCTGCTCGGGATCGCCCTCGTCTTCGGTGCCGCCATAGGCATTCCGCGGATCCTGTCCCACCGGCGCCCGGGAAGGACGAAGGAAGAGCCCGGGACACCTCCCTCTCCCCCGGAGGATCCCTGACCCATGCACCTCATCGAGACCCGGAACCTTACCTACCGGTACCCGAAGAACGTCCTCGCCCTCCAGGACGTGAACTTCATCGCCCCCCGGAAGGCCCGGGTGGCGGTCATCGGGGCAAACGGCGCCGGAAAGAGCACCCTTTTCAAGCACTTCAACGGGATCTTCAGGCCCACCTCGGGGTCGGTCCTCGTCCACGGGGAGCCCATCACGCCGGAGAACATCCGGGAGGTGCGCAAGTACGTGGGTCTCGTCTTCCAGAACCCGGATGACCAGATCTTCGCCCCTACCGTTGAGCAGGACGTGGCCTTCGGGCCGGCGAACCTGGGCCTCGACGAGGAGACCATCCACCACCGGGTGCACGAGGCCCTGCGGATTCTCGGGATCGAGGACCTGGCCCACCGGCCCCCCCACCACCTCTCGGGCGGAGAGAAAAAACGGGTCGCCATTGCCGGGGTCATCGCCATGGAGCCCCAGGCCCTTGTCCTCGACGAGCCCACCGCGGGCCTCGACCCCCAGGGGGTGCGCGACCTGACCGGGTCCTTAAACGCCCTCTGCCGGGACTACGGGATGACCGTCATCTTCTCCACCCACGACGTCTCCCTCGTCCCCGAACTCGCGGATTCCATCTACGTGATGCACCGGGGGCAGATCGTGGCAGAGGGAACCGTCGGGGAGATCTTCGCCCGCGCCGAGATGCTCCGGTCCTTCCGTCTGGACGTCCCCCCCATCCCGAGGCTCCTCCGATCCCTCCGGGAGCATGGGGTGGAGATCTCCCCCGCCTACTCCTATGCGGAGGCCGAGCAGTCCCTCCTCTCCGCCTTCGGGAAACGATCGTCCATCGAGGACCGGCCCCCATGATCGAGGAGCTCTTCACCCTCGAGATGCACACGTACCGGGACAGTCCTGTCCACCGGCTCGATGCCCGGGCGAAGATCCTCGCGGTCCTCTCGGTCATCATCGGGATCGTGGCCGTCCCTTACACCCCCGCAGTCTACGCCCCAGCCCTTCTCCTTCTCCTGTTCTTCGCCCTCCTCTGGGGCCTCTCCGGGATTTCCCCCCTGGTGTACGCGAGGCGGCTCGCCCTCATCCTCC
>DATGDI010000070.1:0-16693 GCA_035310965.1 Methanomicrobiales archaeon | reverse complement strand
GATTCGCAGAAAGCCCACTTTTTATAAGTTTATATTGTAAAAACACAAGTAACACCAACATGAAGCAAAGTTTTAATATAATAATGTAAAGAGTTATTTACAGTGAGAATATGACCGAATTTGTTACATCCGAGAAGAGGGGTACGGTACACCTCTTCGAAAGGGTCAAACAGCAGCAGGTGATCCTTACCGCGAGCGTCTGCGTGATCGCTCTTACCATCGTCCTCAAGAATGTGCTCCTTGTACCGGCTGAAGTCCTCACCAGGGACATGGCGGTCTATACCATCATCTATCTCGGATTTCTCGTGTTCGCCTTCAGGCCCGAGGGTAATTACGAGATATCGGGGAAGGTCAGCCCTCTTACCTGGGATGCCCTCGTGGTCCTGATCACCCTCACCGTCCTCGCGGTCTATGCCCTGTGACGAGGAGGCCGGCGTATGGAGGTGAGGGGGTACTGGATCTGCAGCCTCCTCGTTATCATCGCCGTGGCAATATCTCTCACCTGGGCGGTGAGGATCGGTAATCCATACCTCGCGGTGATCATCCTGGTCCTGGCGGCAGGGGTTCTCTACCTCTGCAGGAAACGGATCCATGAGGTCATAGAGGATGAACGGGATATCCGCATCAATGAGAGAGCCGCGATGAAGGCACTGGAGGTGTTCGTGCCCGGAGGGATCATCGCGGGGGTGGTCCTCTACACCATCAGCACTCCGGCGGCCGATTTTACCCAGGCCGGACTCACCCTGGGGGTAGCGGTGACGGGGCTCCTCCTCCTCTATGCCTTATTCCAGACCCGTTTTGCACGAATCCGGGGAAATACCGATGAAAAATAGGGTCCGGGTCTACCGCGCGATGTACAGCCTCACCCAGGAGGAGCTCGCCCGACATCTCGGGGTGACCCGGCAGACCATTTTTGCCATCGAGAAGGAGCAGTACGATCCCTCCCTCGAGCTGGCCGCCAGGATCGCCCAGCTCTTCGGGGCTACGATCGAGGATATATTCATCATCCCCCCCATGGTGACCCCCCTGCCCACGTCGGAGCAGGATATCAGGAGGTCGAAATCGTGAAAGGGTATCCCCCGCGGGGATCGGGGGGTTGCAGGGATGATCAGCACGGTATCCCTTTTCCCGGCAACAACCCCGAACGCCGGATATTATTACTTGTATCGACCTAACCATACAGTAATGGATCTTCTCTCGGATGCGGCCGCCGCGGCCGACCTCCTCGCCGAAGCGGGGGAGGTGACCCTGGTGTCCCACATCGACGCCGACGGCATCTGCTCCGAGGCGATTCTCTCCACCGCCCTCGGCCGCCGGGGCATCCCCGTCCGGCCCGTCTTCGTCCGCCAGCTGGAGCCCATGACCGTGGGGGCCATCCCGAAGGACCGATCCTTCAAGCTCTTCACCGACCTCGGGTCTGGCCAGCAGAACCTGCTCGTGGAACATGGGCTTACCGGGGACCGGATCCTCATCCTCGACCACCATGTCGGCCAGCCGGTGGATGGACACTCGTTCCGTGAGGTAAACTCCCTCACCTACGGACATGAGAAGCTCGCCGCATCCGGTATCGCCTACCTGGTCGCCCGTGCCCTCGACCCGGCGAACGTGGATCTCGCCCGGCTCGCGGTCATCGGGAACGTGGGGGACATGATGGCCCGGACCGATCTCGGGCTCATCGGCCCCTCCCGGGAGATCGCAGAGGACGGGGTCCGCCACGGCTCGGTGGAGGTGGTGAAGAAGGACCTGAACTGCTTCGGGATCTCCACCCGGCCGGTCCACCTCTGCCTCGCGTACAGCGACGATCCCTTCATCCCCGGTATCACCGGGAGCCCGGGCGGAGCCCTCCAGTTCCTCCAGCGGCTGGGGATCGCCCTGAAGCACCCCTCGGGACGCTGGCTCGTCTGGGAGGAGATCCCGGTCGAGGAGAAGAGGAGGGTGATCTCGGCCCTCGCCCAGCAGCTCCTCTCCCACGGCCGGAGCCCGGACCGGCTCCTCGCAGAGGCGTACCTCTTTCCCCGGGAGAAGGAGAGGCCCCTCCGGAACGCCTCCGAGTTCGCCACGGTGCTCAATGCCTGCGGCCGCTGGGCGAAACCGACCGTCGGGAGCCACATCTGCAAGGGAGACCGGGGCATCCACTACCGGGAGGCCGAGCGGATGCTCACCCACCACCGGGGGATGATCCGGGACCTGCTCCAGTTCATCCTCGAGAAGGGCGTCACCGAGCTCTCCCACCTCCAGCACATCCATGTCGGGGACCGGTTCCCCGATACCATCATCGGGATCGGGGCTGGGATGGCCCTCTCGAAGCTCAACCGGGGGAAGCCCATCCTGATCATGGCCGAGATGATGGAGGACCCCCTGGTCACGAAGGTCTCCATGCGGACGAACGAGGAGATGGTAGAGAACGGGACCGATCTCCAGCAGGCCATCGTGGACGCGACGGCCGAGATCGGGGGATCCGGCGGCGGGCACCGCATCGCTGCGGGGGCGTACATCCCGAAGGAACTCGAGGAGAGGTTTATCCACTGTGTCAACCGAAGGCTCGAAGGCCAGAATGCTCGCCCGGGTCAGGGTCATCGCTGACTACCAGTTCGGGCGGGGAGCGGGGGAGGGGCTTTTCCCCGACGGGTGCGAGTTCATCCTCTCCCAGACGGGAAGAGTGAGGCAGGTCCTCCTCGGGGGGTTGCGGCTCGCGACTCTCCGGGCCGGCGACGGGCGGCTCACCCTCTCCTACACCGGCGCGTGCCGGCTGAGGGAGGCCATCCCCGCACCGGCATACCGGGTCGCCATCGATCCCTCGGTATCGGATTTTATCGCGAAGGGGAAGACCGCTTTTGCCAAGCACGTCGTCTCCGCCGATCCCGGGATCCGGGCAGGGGACGAGGTGCTCCTCGTGACGGGGGCCGACGAGCTCCTTGCGACGGGGACGGCCCTCCTTTCCGGGGCGGAGATGCCTTCATTTAATTACGGTCCAGCGGTAAAGGTACGGCAGGGCAGGGAGAGCCGATGTTTCCAGGAAGAGTGAACCCCCGGAAAATGAAGCAGATGATGGACAAGATGGGCATGTCCATGGAGCCCCTCGAGGGGGTGGAGCGGGTCGTCATCTCCACGGCGAAGGGGGAGTATGTCTTCGACGCCGCCGAGGTGGTGGCCATGACCATGCAGGGGGTGAAGACCTTCCAGATCACGGGCGAGCCCCGGTTCGAGGCAAAGGGGCCCGTGATCTCCGAGGAGGACGTCCGGCTCGTCATGGAGCAGACGAAGGCCCCCGAGGAAAAGGTCCGCAGGACCCTCGCCGAGACGAGGGGTGACATCGCCGAGGCCATCCTCCGGCTCCAGGCGCCATGATCGAGGACGGGGACCGGGTCCTCCTGGTCGGGAAGGACCGGGAGTTCTACGTCCAGGCGGGAAACCGGCAGCTCGCCACCGACCTCGGGACCGTGGACCTCTCGGTTCTCGTCGGGGCCGAGCCCGGGGACCTCGTAAAGACCCACCTCGGGTCAGAGTTCGTGGTCCGGATCCCCCGGCCCCCCGACTTCTTCACCCACGCGGCCCGGAGCGGGGCACCGATGCTCCCCAAGGACATCGGCCTCGTCATCGCCCACACCGGCATGAACCGGAGGGACGAGGTGCTCGACGCGGGGACGGGATCCGGTATCGCCGTCATCTATTACGCCGGGATCGCGAAGTCGGTGAAGACCTACGAGATCCGGTCCAACTTCTCGAAAATGGCCGCAAAGAACGTGAAGGCCGCCCGGCTTGACAACGTCGAGATCGTGGAGGGGGATGTGCTTTCGGCCGAAGGGAAATACGACATCGTCCACCTGGACCTCCAGGTGAGCCGCGAGCACATCGTGCATGCCTACGATGTCCTCCGGCCGGGGGGCTTCCTCGCCTGCTACTCCCCCTTCCTCGAGCAGCTCTTCCTTGTCGTTGAGGAGGCGAAGAAAATCTTTCCCGAGGTGCACATCCGGGAGTGCATCGAGCGGGAGATCGTGAGAAGCCTCCGGGGCACGAGGCCCTCCACCCGGGTCTCCCACTCGGGGTACCTTACTTTCGCAAGAAAGTAAGGAGAGCTTCCGAAGGAAGTGAATCTCACTTTCGCAAGAAAGTGAGTTTCTCCTTCGCAAGAAGGGGAGTCTCACTTTTGCAAGAAAGTGAGTCTCACTTTCGCGAGGAAATGATAGATATTAGAGCTTCCCCAGAGCCTCCCTTCCGGTCATCCCGACCTTCACACCCCGTGACTGCGCAGGGCCATTCGCATCCTTCACGATCCCCTCGAGGAGGTCATCGATGGTTGCGATGGAGTCTCCCTTCGAGGGCCTAACCCGTGCCGCCGGGTAATTGAACTTCTCAAGGGCAGCAACATCGAAGGCTCCGCACCCCACCATCCCTTCATCGGTCACCACCGCCACCAGGTTCGCCGGGCCCAGGGGGTAGACGAATCCCCTCGCGGTCTTTCCCGGAAGCTGCACCTTTACATCCCGCATACCTGTCAACGGAACCATCTCGGAGGGCGGGGAGAAGAATCCTCTGATCATGGGTTGTTCACCAAACAGGGATGACCCGAGGGAGTCTGATTCCCCTTCTAAGGATTCTTCCCCTGATGCCCCGGCGGCCCCCACCTTTCCGGACGTGAGCAGGATGCCGGATACGGCGATACCTGCGACAAGGAGAAGGCCTATGGTTGCCCCCATCACCCGGTCCATTTCCATCCTCTGATGGGAGTGGGGTGCCCTCGCCCATGAAGGGATCCCTTCCGTGATCCGGTTTTGTACCGCAAGGTCCCGGCTCCGGCCATGTGGATACCTCTATCAGGATTGATGCCGAAATGATTCTCTAAAGTCCACACCGAGACCGGAAGGGGGATTCGAACAAGATGCTGTTCCTGGAAAGATCCGGGCACCGGGCGGGGTGATCCGGTGCGGCATATCATCTCCATCAGGGATTTTGAGCGAAGGGATCTCGACCATCTCCTCAGGCGGGCCGGGGAATTCGCGGGGGGGAAGAAGGGCGGGGACCTCCTCGCGGGGAAGATCGTCGCCCTCCTCTTCTTCGAGCCCTCGACCCGGACCCGCATGTCCTTTGCCTCCGCGATGGCGCGCCTCGGGGGGAGCTGCATCTCCGTTGATTCCGTCGAGGCCTCCTCCATCGCGAAGGGGGAGACCCTCGCCGACACCATCCGGGTGGTGAGCGGGTACACCGATGCCATCGTGCTCCGGCACCCCAAGGAGGGCGCGGCACGGCTCGCCTCCGAGTTTGCCACGGTGCCGGTCATCAACGCGGGCGACGGGGCGGGGCAGCACCCGTCGCAGACGCTCCTTGACCTCTACACCATCCGCCAGTCCATGAAGCTCGACGGCATCGAGGTCGGGATCCTGGGCGACCTCCGGTACGGGCGGACCGCCCACTCTCTCGCCTATGCCCTCTCCCTCTACGACGTCACCCTCCATGCCATCGCCCCGAAGGGGCTCGAGTTCCCCGAGGGGCTCCTCCACGAGCTCCGGGACCGGGGGATGGAGGTGAGGAGCCACCACGACGTGAGGAAGGTAATCCGGGACCTGGATGTCCTCTACATCACCCGGATCCAGAAGGAGCGGTTCCCTGACCTCGGCTCCTACTACGATGTGGCCTCCAGCTACCGGATCACCCCCGAGACCCTCGAAGGGGTGAAGGACCGGCTCATCCTCCTCCACCCGCTCCCGCGGGTAGACGAGATCGCCCCCGCGGTGGACAATACGCCCTATGCCCGGTACTTCGAGCAGTCCAGGAACGGTGTCCCGGTCCGGATGGCCCTCCTCTCGGAGGTGATGGGATGACCCCGGGACAGGAGAACCGGACCCTCCTCGTCAGCCAGATCAAGGACGGGACGGTCATCGACCATATCACGGCGGGGGAGGCGCTGAACGTCCTCACCATCCTCGGGATCGCGGGCACGACCTCCGAGTCCCTCTCCATCGCGACAAACGTGGCGAGCCGGAAGGAGGGAAAAAAGGACATCCTCAAGATCGAGCGCCGGGAACTCAGGAAGGAGGAGGTGGACCGGATCGCCCTCATCGCCCCCCATGCGACCATCAACATCATCCGGGACTACGAGGTCGTCGAGAAGAAGGGGGTGAACATCCCCCGGGTTATCAAGGGCGTGGTGAAGTGCCCCAACCCGGGGTGCATCTCCAATGCGAACGAGCCCATCGAATCGTCCTTCGAGGTTCTCGGGAAGGGGCTCCACTGCTGTTACTGCGACTGGATGATCACGAAGGACATCGCGAGCCACATCATCTGACGAGCCGGCCCTCGGGATCGATCTCCCCCCGGTGGATCCGGGTGCTCGAGATCCATCTGCCGTCGTCGGCGAGCACGCAGGAGATCTGGTGGATGTCCACCTTCCTCCTCCCCTTCTCCTGCCTGAGCCGGTTGATCTCCATCCCCACGGGGAGGGTCTCCTCGGAGACCACGAGGGCGTCAAAGTCCTCGTCGGGTGCCGGGCCGTACCGATCCGCGAGGGGCTCGATCCGGAATTCAGCCCCGAATTTCTTTCCCTGGATGAACCGTTCAAGGGCCTTTCTGCGCTCTGCGAAGGAACGGACCGGGTGGGATTTCCTTCCCGCAAACTCATCGGTGGTGAGCCCGATGACCACGCAGCCGCCGGACCCCGCGAGCTCGAAGGAGCGGGTGAGGAGCTTCCGGTGGCCGGCATGGAGCGGGTCGAAGGTCCCGCCCACCATAACCTTCATTCGTGAGAGAAATGAAACCTTTATGGTATTATGGCTGGTGGTGGAACCGGGGCCGCGGGGTTCATCGCGCCCTCGGCAACGGTCATCGGTGATGTCACTCTCGGCGAGGATACCGGTATCTGGTTCGGCGCTGTCATCCGGGGCGACAGGGACCGGATCGAGATCGGGGCCGGGTCGAACATCCAGGACAACGCCGTCGTTCACACGAGCAGGGGCTTCCCCGCCCGGATCGGGAGAGAGGTCTCGGTGGGCCACGGGGCCGTCCTCCACGGGTGCACCATCCGCGACCGGGTCCTCGTCGGCATGGGGGCCATCGTGATGAACGGGGCAGAGATCGGGGAGGACTCCATCATCGCCGCGGGAGCGGTGGTCACCGAGGGAACCGCAATCCCCCCGGGGTCCGTCGTCATGGGAGTCCCGGCGAGGGTCGTCAAGCAGGCCAGCCCAGAACAGAAGGCAGGAATCCGGAGGAACGCCGAGAGCTACGTCGCCCTGGCGCGTGAGTACCGCAATGGCTGAGGTGGCGGTCATCGGCGGGGGCATCGCCGGCATCCAGGCGGCCCTCGACATCGCGAACCACGGGATCCGCGTGCATCTCATCGAGCGGGAACCCTCCATCGGGGGGCACATGGCCCAGCTCGACAAGACCTTCCCGACGAACGACTGCTCCCTGTGCATCCTCTCGCCGAAGATGAACGAGGTGTCCCGGCATCCCCTCATCACGCTCCACACCTGCACCGAGGTGACCTCCCTCCGGGGGAAACCCGGTGCCTACCGGCTCGGCCTCGTGACCGCCCCCCGGTTCATCGACACCGAGAAGTGCAACGGGTGCGGCGAGTGTGTCCTCATCTGCCCCGTGGAGGTCTACAACCGGTTCGACGCGGGCGTGGGGGTGCGCAAGGCCATCTACAAGCCCCATGCACAGGC
This sequence comes from Methanomicrobiales archaeon, assembly GCA_035310965.1. Classification (GTDB taxonomy): domain Archaea; phylum Halobacteriota; class Methanomicrobia; order Methanomicrobiales; family JACTUA01; genus JACTUA01. The sequence goes on along the minus strand of DATGDI010000070.1, from coordinate 9,032 downwards.
GGTCCCGGATCTCGTCATCAAGGACGCGGACCACTGCATCGAGTGCGGTCTCTGCTATGACGTCTGCGACCTGGACGCCATCCGGAAGGAGGAGAAGGAACAGAGATCCGAGATCAGGGTGGCAAGCATCGTCATCGCGACCGGGTACACGGTCTTCGACGCCCGGAAGAAGGGGGGGCTCGGGTACCTCACCGTCCCGGATGTCATCACGAGCCTCGAGCTCGAGCGGATGATCAACGCGAGCGGCCCGACCGGCGGGCGGGTCGCCCGGCTCTCGACCGGGAAGAGCCCGGAAAGCGTCGTCTTCATCCAGTGCGTGGGCTCCCGGGATGTCTCCATCGGCCGGCCCTGGTGCTCCTGCGTCTGCTGCATGGCGGCCATCAAGAACGCCATCCTCCTCAAGGAGAAGAACCCGGGGATGGAGGTGACCATCTGCCACAACGACATCCGGACCTACGGGAAGGGCTACGAGGAGTACTTCACCCGTGCCGAGCGAATGGGGATCCGGTTCCTGAAGGGACTCCCGGGCGAGGTCTGGTCCGATGCCCGGGGCCCGGTGCTCCAGGTGGAGAACACCGAGAGCCGGGAGGTCGAGGTCATGCACCCCGATCTCGTGGTCCTCTCAGTGGGGATCGGCCCCGGCGGCGGCTGCGATCTCGCCGGCATCCTGGATATCCCGCTCGAAGAGTCGGGGTTCGTGAAGCCCCTGGATGACAAGCTCGGGCCCATCCTCACGGGGAAGGGCGGGATCTACCTCGCCGGCACGGCGACGGCACCCCGGGATATTCCGGACTCGGTTGCCATGGGCGGGGCCGCGGCGATGCGGGCCTTCACCGATACCCTCAGGGAGTGAGGAGTCCATGCCGGAACCCACCATAGCCTGGGACGAGGAATCCGGAACCATCCGGTTCATCGACCAGACCCTCCTCCCCGAGCGATACCAGGTCGTCACCTGCGACACCGTGGAACGGCTCATAGAGGCCATCCGGCGCCTCGAGGTCCGGGGGGCCCCCGCCCTCGGGGTCGCCGGGGGAATGGGAGTGGCCCTCGCCGCGAGGAGGAGCAGGGCTGCCACCCGCGAGGCCTTCCTCGGGGAGGTGGAGGAGGCTGCCGCCGCCCTGACCGCCACCCGGCCCACGGCGGTGAACCTCTCCTGGGGGGTACACCGGGTCCTCGCCCGGGTGAGGGAGGCCCGGGATCCCGGCTCGGCGAGGGAGGCCGCGGCCCGGGAGGCGACCTTCCTCGCGGAGGAGGACCGGGCGACCTGCCAGAGGATCGGCGACCACGGGGTGAACCTCATCCCCGATGGGGCAACCATCCTCACCCACTGCAATGCCGGGGCCCTCGCCTGCACAGAGTGGGGGACCGCCCTCGGGATCGTCCGGTCCGCCGCCCGGGCGGGAAAGAGGGTGCGGGTCCTTGCCTGCGAGACGAGGCCCCTCTTCCAGGGGTCACGGCTCACGGCCTGGGAGCTCTCCCGCGACGGGATCGGGGTCACGGTGATCCCCGACGGGAGCGCCGCCTCCCTCATGCGGAGGGGGCGGGTGGATCTCGTCCTCGTGGGTGCCGACCGGATCACCCGGGACGCGGTCTTCAACAAGATCGGCACCTACATGCATGCCGTCTGTGCCCGTCACCACGGCATCCCCTTCTATGTCGCGGCGCCCCTCTCCACCTTCGATCCCATTTCAGAGGAGAAAACGGTGTCCATCGAGGAGCGGGCCAGGGAGGAGGTCAGCCGGTGCGGGGACCGGATCCTCGTCCCGGAGGCGGCCCGGGTGGAAAATCCTGCCTTCGATGCGACGCCCCTGTCCCTGGTATCCGCCATCGTGACCGAGAAGGGAGTATTCCGGCCGCCCTACGATTTCGCGGGCTAATGCAAAGCCGAGCGGGATGAACTATATCTCCTGAAACAGCCAACAAATAAGTAAAAAATGCTTTTTGACAGCCCCCTCTGGAACAGCACCATGATCCTCCTCGGCGAGGCCGCGGTCGTCATCGCGGTGTTCCTCATCGCCATGGCGCTCTTCCTCCTCGTCATCGCCCTCCTCTCGGTGAGGAACGGTCACCTTTACCTCCCGCGGCTCATGAAAACCTGGTTCTTCCTCCTGGAGGGGCTCGTAAAGGCCATCTGCCGGTTCTTCGGCCTCGACGACCGGGACCTTCTCTCCTTCTCGATCCGGCTCCAGAACTCCATGAACAAGAAGTCCTTCGAGGCCGTCCCGGTGGAGAAGCGGGCCGTCTTCCTCCCCCAGTGCCTCCGCTCGGCAAACTGCCCCGGGAAGCTCACGCCCGAGGGAATAAAGTGCCAGGGCTGCGGCCAGTGCACCACCTGCGAGGGGATCCGGGACCTCGGGGGCATGGGCTACCGGGTCTTCATCGTGCCCGGTTCAAGTTTCATCAAGCGGATGGTGAAGAAGTACCGGCCGGAGGGGATCATCGGGGTGGGGTGCATCCTCGAGGTGAAGGAGGGGCTCGACCTCTGCGACCGGCTCGGGATCCCGGGGATGGGGGTCGTGACCCTGAAGGACGGCTGCGTCGAGACCTTCGTGAACTGGCACGAGGTCCTCGACGTGGCGTCCCTGGGGACCCCCCTTGCCACCCGCCCCGAGGGCCTTCGCGGTCCTCCCGAGTAGCCTCCCGGGGGAAGTCCTTCACTCAGCCCTTCGCACCGCTTTCGCGTTGCTCGAGCTCCGTGCCCTAACGGGAACATCGCTATTCGCACCGCTTCAGGTCACGACGCCTCGCGTCGCTCCTGCTCCGCTTCCCTGATTGGATGCATCGCACGTTGCTCGAGCTCCGTTCCCCTACGGGAACGTCGCAACTCGCGTGCTTTGTATCGCTCAAGCTCGCTCCCCTCATGGGGAGCTACGCACCCGCAACGCTTCTCATTGCTCGAGCTCCGTTCCCTACGGGAACGTCGCACCGACGACCTTCACCGTTCTCCCGAGCAGCCGGCCGGACTCCACCTTCCCCTGGACAAGGATGGTCCTCCCGCTCACCACGTCCCCGACCCGCACCCCCGGCCGGAGCCTCACGTCCCGGGCCGCGCGGATCATGCCGATGGCCGCACCGTCGCAGACCATGACATCCCCCACCGCGGCAAGCGGGCCCCGGATCCGGACATGGTCGCCGATGGTGGCGTTCCCGCACCAGACACCCGCCCCGACCGTGGAGAAGGGCCCGAGGGTGAGATCCCCCTCCACGACGAGCCTGCCCCAGAAATGGGTATCGCGGGGGACGAGAAGGTCACCCTCGATCCTGACATTTCCCTTGAAGTAGGTTCCCCTCGGGACGATGCAGGTCTCGTTCCACCGGTAGATCTTCACAGCTTCCGTAAAAAGCTCTCAATATACCGGAATATGAAGGTTCCCGGTCAGGATGGCTGCCCCCGTGATGATGGCGAGGGCCAGGTACATCCCCCCCTTCAGGATCCCCGTCGCCCGGGAATGCCGGACACAATCCGGGGTCCTGCACCGGAGGGCGAGGGCGGCACCGAAGAGGATCACGAGATCGGCCGCCCCGATCCCGATGAGGTAGCCCGTTCCCCACCACGGGACAACGGGGAGGAGGGAGACGGCGATGGCCCCGACGGCACAGGCGTAGGCGATGACCGCGGTCTTCTTTACCCCGAGGGCGATGGGGACCGTCCGGGCCCCGGCGGCCGTATCGCCGGGGACGTCCTCGGCGTCCTTCAGGAGCTCCCGGGAGAGCATGGCGAGGAAGGTAATCCCGGCGAGGGGGAGGGTCCTCTCCATCGCGGCGATCCCGGCAAGGGCACCCCCGAAGGGATAGATGCTCGCCGCGAGATAGGAGACCGCGACATTCCCCCAGAGGGCCGTCCCCTTCAGGGACCGGGCATAGAGGATGAGGAGGAGGGAGTTCGCCACCGCGATGACCACGCAGGGAAGGCCCGCGGGAAGGGTGAGGAGGAGGCCGGCGGAGAAGAGAGCGGCCGCGAGGACGCCGGCCGCCCGGGGGGTCACCTTCCCTGACGGGAGGGGCCGGAGGGGACGGTTGATCCGGTCGATCTCCAGGTCGCGGAGGTCGTTGAAGACGTTCCCTCCGGCCGTGATGGTGAAGACGATGGGGACGAGGAGGAGGGCGATGGGGTCGAGGGTTCCCGTGGCGACGATGTACCCGAGGAGGGCCGCGAGCCCGGCGACGAGGGAGTTCACCGGCCGGGTGATGACGAGGAGGCCCGCGAGGGTCATGGATGAGGGAACGGTTGTACCGGTGGGGTATTAAGGCATGGGATTCCGGGGAGAAAACGACCATCCGGGCGGCCGGGGATCCTCACTCTTCGGCCTGAACCGGCAGAATCACCGTGGTAATGCCGCTGAACTGGAGGTTGCGCTGGATGGCAAAGGCGGTCTCGTTGTGGAGGAGCTTGTGGAAGGGGCTCTCGTGCCGGAAGACGATCTGCCCCGTGTAAACGGTGGAGTTCGGGAACTCCTGCGCGATGGACTGGCAGAGGGCGACGGCGGTCTCCACGACGTCCGTCCCCGTCGCGGTCCGGTAGTCGGCCGCGAAGCCGAAGGTCCGGGCGAGGTCCACGTACTTCTGGAGCCCCTCCTTCACCGAGTCCTCCAGGGCCTTCACCTCCCCGGCCCCCTTGAAGGAACCGGAGTCGACCACGGCGACGGAGACGAAAATGAAGTTCTCGTAGAGGTTCGGGAAGCTCCGGATGATGGAGTAGAAGGTGTGCAGCCCGAAGCCGTTGAACCCGGTGACCAGCTGGACGGCGGTCATCTTCTTCGGGTCCACCGGATCGGTGTTCACCGTGCCCGCGGCGGGCACGTTGTTCAGGTGGTAATCGAGCCGGTGGATCCCCTCGGTCACCTCCTGGTAATGCGTCTTGATGAGGAAGCAGATGGCGATGACCGATCCGGTGAGGAGGAGGGTGAGCCATCCCCCCTGGGTGAACTTCTCGAAGATGGTGATGGAAAGGATGGTGAGACAGAGGATGAGGCCGGTGAGGTGGATGGCGATATGCCGCGACCAGAGGGGATCTTCATGCCTCCGGGTGAAGAAGAAGCGTGACATCCCGAACTCCGAAAGGGAGAAGGTGATGAAGACATTGATGGCGTACATGATCACGAGGACGGTGACCGAACCGCGGGCATAGACGAGGAGGACGAGGGCCGCACTGCCCATGAGGAGGATCCCGTCCTGCATGGTGAGCCGCTCGGAGAGGGAGGAAAATCTCCGGGGGAACCAGGAGTCGATGGCCATGTTCGCCATCACCCGGGGCCCGTCGATGAATCCCGTCTGGGCCGCGACCATGAGGAGGGCCCCCTCCGAGAGGATGGTGAGGAAGGCGAGGACACCCCCAAAGGCCCAGCCCGAGAAGACGAGATCGGCAAGGACCGCATTCAGGGTTTTCCCGGGGAGAGGAACGACATTCCAGAGGAGGTAGCAGAGGAAGAGGCCCCCGGCGACGAGGGCGAGGGAGCCCGCCATGTAGGCCATGGTCCGCTTCCCGGTCTGGACCCGGGGCTCGCGCATGATCTGGAGACCGTTCGCCACGGCCTCGATGCCCGTATACGTCCCTGCGCCGAGGGAGTACGCCCGGAAGAAGATGGCGAGGATCCCGATGATGCCGATGGTCGAGAGATCGAGGGCCAGGTTTGCCTGGATCCCCGAGGACACCGCCCCGAAGCCCGAGCTGTGCGAGAGGATGCCGTACCCGAGGAGGAGGGCGTGGGTGACGATGAAGAGGAGAAAGATGGGCGCGAGGACGAGGACCGACTCCTTCACGCCCCTCAGGTTGAGGATGATGAGGAAGAGGATGAGGAGGACGGCGAAGATGAGCTTGATCCTCTGGAACTGGGGCGGTACGAAGCTGAAGATGGCCTCGGCACAGGCCGCGATGGAGACGGTGATGGTCAGCATGTAGTCCACGAGGAGGGCCGATCCCGAGACCACGCCGGCCTGCTCCCCGAGGGTCGAGGTGGCGACGATGTACCCACCGCCCCCGCTCGGGAAATGCTCGATGATCCGGGTGTAGGCATAGGAGATGACAAACACGGTGACGGCCGTCGCGAGGGCAAGGAAAATGGCGAGGTAGAGGTGGTTCCCGATGGCCCCGAAGGCCTCGGGGGGACCGTAGGACGAGGAGGAGAGGCCGTCGGCCCCGAGGCCGATCCAGGCGAGGATGGGGATGAGGGCGATCTTGTGGAAGAGGGAGGGGTCGGCGATATTCCGCCGGGCTCCGATGAGCGCGTGGTGGATCCGTGAGGCGAGACTCTCCGGTTCCGGGTCGCCGTTCTGTCGGTTCAAAGGGCCGCCACCGGGAAAGCAGGGGATGGGAGCAGGGCGGAACCTCCGCCTGCCGTCCATGGGATTAAGGTGGATATCCCGGCATAATATCCTTTCAGTTACCCATGCGGTTGATCAGGGGAAACGGACGGGCTTGGGGGGATTCGAACCCCCGATATTCACCTTAGGAGAGTGACGCCTTATCCTGGCTAGGCCACAAGCCCCTTTTTTATTACGTTTCTCAGGTATATCTATAATGGTAGCGTCTATCCGGGGGCCGTTCATGGATCTGGTTCAGGTGACTGAAGGAGGGACGGAATTCCTCGTCCCCGTCCAGGACCCGGACTGCACCTTCCCCCCGGGCTCCTCGCCGGTGTTCTTCAACCCGAGGATGGCCCTTTCCCGGGATGCGACCGTCCTCCTCCTCCGGGGGATTTCCCCCGGGAGCTACCTGGACGCCATGGGGGCGACCGGTGCCCGGGGGATCCGCGTGGCCAGGGAATGCGGGATACCGGTCACCATCAATGACCGGGACTCCCTCGCCGTGGAGCTGATCCGGAGGAACGCCGCCCATGCCGGGGTCTCCATCGAGGTCACGCAGTGCGACGTGAACGTCCTCCTCTCCTCACGCAGGTTCGACGCCGTAGACCTCGATCCCTTCGGCACCCCGTCCCCCTTCGTCGATGCGGCGGCACGTTCCGCGAAGAGGTACCTCTTCGTCACGGCGACCGATACCGCCCCCCTCTGCGGCGCCCACGGGCCGGCAGGTGCACGCCGGTACTTCGCACACCCGGTGAACAACGAGTACCACCGGGAGACCGGCCTCCGCACCCTTCTCGGTTTCGTTGTCCGGGAGACCGTGAAGTATGACCGGGGCCTCGAACCCCTCCTCTGCTTCACCCGGGAGCACGCCGTACGGCTCCACCTGCGGGTCCGGCCCGGGGCCCGGGCGGCCGACGATGCCCTGGGCCGCATCGGGTTCATCCTCCAGTGCGACCGGTGCTTCCACCGGGAGGAAATGGCAGGCCTCATTCCGCCGTGCGGAAAGTGCCCCTGCGGGGGAAGCCTCGTCCCCGTCGGCCCCCTCTGGCTCGGGGCGATCAACGACCCGGGGATCCTTTCAGGCATGCTTGACCGGCTCCCCACGATGCCCCTCGCCGGGGGGGATGCGCTCTTCCGGCTCCTCTCCCTCCTCAGGGACGAGCTCCCCACCTCGAGCCACTACGACTACCACCGGATGGCAAAGGCTCTGCACTGCTCCCCGCCCCCGATGGATGCCCTCCTCCGGAGGATCGGGGATGCAGGCTACCGGGTGAGCAGAGCCCACTACTCCGGGACGGCGGTGAAGACCGACGCGCCGGTGGAGGTAGTGGAGAGCGCAATAACGGGAAGTAGGTAGGCAGTTCTCACCGCCTCGTGATGACCGTCACCAGGTCCCCGTCGTGGACCCTGTAGTGGAGGCCGACCCTTTGACCGGGGTGCTTCACGGCCTCGCCCCAGATCCGGGCGTACCGGAACTTCTCCACGAACTCACGGTGGAGTTTCCGGCAGACGTCCTCGATGGTGGCATTCCGCCGGAGGATCATGGGCTCCTCCAGGTCGGCCGCCTCGCCCTGGGGCTTCATGTACACCCGGATGAACCCCAGGTGATCGAAGATCGCATCCTTCAGTTCCTCCATGTGGTACCCCGAGACCGCCGAGATCATGAGAGGGGACTCGCCGAACCGGCCGGTGAGATCCCCCTCCATGGCTCGCATGGTCGCCCCGTCGACCAGATCCACCTTGTTCACGACGAGGATGGCGGGCACGTAGACCCGGTTGCCGAGCATGGTATCGATGAGATCATCCTGCGATGCGCCGCCGCGGATGAGGACATGGGCGTTTACGAGCCGGTACTCGGCCATGATGGCCTTGATCTCCTCGTCGTCCATGCCGATCTTCCCCACGGAACCGACATGCACCCCGCCGATGGAGGTCTTCTTGATGGTGATGTCCGGCCTCTCCCGGTTGATCCGGATCCCGGCGTCGGCGAGCTCCCGGATCAGGATGTCGAAGTGCTTCTCGTTCCAGACATCGACGAGGAGGACGATCATGTCCGCGGAACGGACGACGGAGATCACCTCCTTGCCCCTGCCCTTGCCCATCGCGGCGCCGGCGATCATGCCCGGGATATCCAGGATCTGGATCTTCGCCCCCCGGTGCTCGAGGGCCCCGGGGATCACGGTGACCGTCGTAAAAGCGTAAGAGGCGACCTCTGAATGCGTCCCGGTGAGGGTGTTGAGGAGCGTGGACTTCCCCGTCGAGGGGAACCCGACGAGCACGGCCGTCGCATCCCCGCTCTTCTTCACCGAGAAGCCTTCCCCGCCGCCGCCAGCCTTGAGCGCCCGCTGGACCGCCTCGTCCTTCACCTTCGCGAGCTTGGCCTTCAGCCGGCCGATGTGCTTCGAGGTAGCCTTGTTGTAGGGGGTGGAGCTGATCTCCTCCTCGATCGCACGGATCTCGTCCTCAGGGCCGGTCATTCCAGTATGGATTCGCGGGGAAACGTAAAGAAAATATCCTGTTTCCCGGAAGGCCGGGTGAACCGGGGAGGGACGGACAGCCTCCCGGTATCAGTCGCCCTCGAGAAATCCCGGCCTGGCCCTGCCGATGTACTCAACGAGGAAGCCGGTGACCAGTGCCTCGATGGCCGCCGCCCCCAGGTTCACCGCGACGATGAGGGAGAGGCCCGGTATGAGCTGAGAGCCCGTCTGGGCCACCCCCTGGACTCCCGA
>DATGDI010000069.1:0-3508 GCA_035310965.1 Methanomicrobiales archaeon | reverse complement strand
ATCCCCAGACGGTGTAGATCATATAAATCTGTACGCGACGATGGTTCCCATCCCCGCTGTTGCGATACCGGACTGTTAACTGGGAGGTTCCCATGGAAAAAAAGTTCAAGGTTTTATTTATCTATCCCAATCTGCCCCTGTCCATGTTACTGCCCACGAATATATCCGTGCTGGCCGCATCCCTCGCAAAGGCGGGCATCAGTACCCGTCTCTTTGATACCACCCTGTACAGGTCCGAGGAGAAGACTTTCGATGAGATCAAGATGGATATCCTCCAAGTGAAGAAATTCAGCTACGAGGGGTTTGTGAAGACGAGGCCTGCCGACCAGATGTATCAGGATCTGAGGGACCTCGTGGAGGAATATAAGCCCGACCTCATCGCGGTCACCCTCGTGCAGGACACCTTCCCCCTCGCAAAGGATCTCCTCTCCCCCCTGCGCGACACCGGCATCCCGGTGATCGCCGGCGGGATCTTCGTCACCCTGAACCCGATGGAGGTCATCGGGGCCGAGGACATCGACATGATCTGCGTGGGAGAAGGGGAGGATGCCCTCGTCGAGCTCTGCAGGAGGATGCAGGAAAACTCGGACATCACCCGGATCAAGAATATCTGGGTCAAGAAGCCCGACGGAACCATCCTCAGGAACGAGATGCGGGATCCCGTCAATCTTGATTCCCTCCCCTTCATCGATTTCGATGTCTACGCCGACGAGAGGAAATACCGGCCCATGCAGGGCAAGATCTACATGATGCTTCACGTTGAGGCCGACCGGGGGTGCCCGTACGACTGCACCTACTGCTCGTCTCCGGAGCTGCGGCAGCTCTACGCGAAGATGGGATGCAGGTATTACCGCCGGAAGACGGTGCCCAGGCTCATTGCCGAGCTCGAATATCTGAAAAAGAAGTACAACCCCGGGTACGTCGATATCAACGCCGAATCCTTCCTTGCGCGTCCCGCAGGCGAGCTGGAAGAGTTCAGCAGGCTGTACGGGGAGAGGATTGGCCTTCCCTTCTGGTGCCAGTCCCGGCCCGAGAATATCAGCGACGATAAGATACGATTCCTCAAGGCCGCCGGGTGCAAGAACATCCAGTTCGGCATCGAGCATGGCAACGAGGAGTTCAGGAGGCGGATGCTCCGCAGGACCTATACCAACGAACAGGTGGTTAAGGGAATCGAGATCGTGGAGAAATACGGAATCGATTACACCATCAACAACATGCTGGGATTCCCCGAGGAAACGAGGGAACTCTTCTTTGATACGGTTGAACTGAACCGGCAGTTCAGGAATCCCACGACCCTCAACGCCTATATCTTCACCCCTTACCGCGGAACGGAGATCTACACATACTGCGTCGACAGGGGATACATCGATGAAAAAGAAAAGGATCCGAGCCACGTGCGGATGATCTTCGGGGAGATACGGATGAAGAACCAGCCCATGACCCATGACGAGATCCTTGGCCTCCAGAGGACCTTCCCCCTGTACGCCCGGTTCCCCAGGGAGATGTTTCCGGAAATCCGGAAGGCCGAGCGGCTCGATGAGGAGGGCAACCGGGCGTACGAGGATCTCAAGGCCCTGTTCTATGAAAAAATCTATAAAATGAAGTATTAGGCCCTGGCAAAATCCCTGTTTTCCGTTTTTCATTTCCCGGCGAGGAGGGCCAGGAGGGAGGAGACGAGGGTATCGGTATCGACAGGCATGAAGAGCTCTTTCAGGGTATCCGGTGAGGGAAGGATGTACTTCCCCTCAAGGATTTCCTCTGACCGTTCTCTGATCTCCTCCGGATCTGCGCTGGACGGGACCGCCGGATTACCGTCGAAGATATTGATGTCCAGGAAGTGATCCGAACTGACATGAAAAACAGGGACACCTGCCGCCACGGCCTCTACACATACCGTTGATTCCGTGTAGAGGACCAGATCGGAATCCTCGAGCAGTTCCTCGACGGGCGTATCTGTCACCGAAAAGGAATCGGGAAGGGAGGGGAGATACCGGTGCAGAAGGGAAAAGGGCACGGTGGGATGGCATTTGATAACGATGCGTACGCCGGGGAGGGAGGAAAAGGCATCCAGTGCCTTATAGACAAGTTCCAGGGATGAATTCAGCTCGCCGGTCAGTACGAGCATGATGGAGTTGCCCCGGGGAGATTTCCTCCGGGTCTTACCGGTGAGAAACTCCGGGTACCTGATGGCGCCTCCCACCCGGATCATATCCTCCCTGAACCCCGACCGGGTCAGCATGGATCGTCCCTGTTCCCCGCTCGTGAAAATAATGTCCGGCAGGGGTTCCCCTCTCTGTTCATATGCCGAGAGAGAGAAACAGGTATACATCGGATTAATGAAGGCGATCGCATAACCGGCTACGATGGCGCCGGGCCGGGCCTCCCTGATGGCACGGCACACCATTTTTTCCCACGTGTGATGTTCAAAACCATAGAGAAAGAGACCTACATCGAATTCCCTGCACAGGCGCCCGGCGGCGCGGGAGTATACCCATGCCTGTTCCAGCCGGGTATCTGATCGATCCCCTTCGATCTCGTCCATCACGATTCGGGAAACATCCACGTCCCTGAAGAGGGGGATATCCGACGGCTGCGGGTAATGCCTCACCGAGGTGGAGACGGCGGAAAAAAGATCCTGTACCGAGAGGAACTCCTCCAGGGTGTGCACATTTCTCCGGTCCTTCAGGAGCCTGAGAACCGCCCGGGGATACCAGTACGTGGGAAGCACGTCCGAAAGGTAAAGGAAGGAAGGGTATCTTCTCTCCAGCCCCTGCCCCGTCTCTCCGAAGTAGGGGTTGGTAAACCCTTCCCCATCCCGAAAGGAGCGGGCGTCGGTCCAGCTGTGCAGGACGACATGTTTCCCGGCCTGGGAGGACCGGGAATGGAACCGCCCCTTTCGGGCACGGAGGAGGCGTGCACACAGGATCCGGAAAGAAAACCTGGCTATGAACCAGGATTTCCTGATCACCTTTGTGAGTATTTTTCCGAGGTGAGTCGTTCTTCCTCCCGCGCTCAGGCGTATCATCTCCCGGGGACGGGAATTCCCGGATCCCGCGAGTACCTCCGCGAGGGTGTCGAGGACCGCATCGCTCTCACCGATAATGACGAGATCCCCGCCGCCGGACCCTCCGGCCAGTCTTCTTCCTGCCTCGATATACGAATAATACAGGAGAAGGGTGGTGATGAAGGGGTTTCTTTCAGATACCGAGGAGAGAAACCAGATGGGGCTCCCGGTCGAGGAGGACAGGGACCCCGTATACTCGATGTAATCCTTCCGGGCCGACCGGGCGGCCTCCTGGAGCAGGTCCCCGATGGGGAGTCTCGTGAACCGGGATCCCAGGTGCTTCTGGATATTCCTTGCCCGGATGACACTTTTTCCCAGGTATGCCCAGGAGTATTTCGCGCGAGGATCGGTGGCCTGTTCCAGGCGCCTTATCGCCGGCGGTTCGGCTGAGACAAGGAACACCCTTTGAAGAGGAACATCCGCCATTCGATCATACCCGGC
>DATGDI010000068.1:0-1955 GCA_035310965.1 Methanomicrobiales archaeon | reverse complement strand
GGAGAGTCTTCGATGCCCTCCGCCACGCCTCTATTCCGGGCGTCGAGATGCGGCACCTCTCCATGGGCATGTCCCATTCGTGGCGGGTAGCTGTCGAAGAGGGAGCCAATCTCGTCCGTATCGGGACAGCCATCTTCGGCCCCAGACCCTAAGACGAGGTCAGGCGCGCCGTTCAGGACCTTTTCTGCATCTCCTCTTCCTCGGCGTCGTCGAGGGCCTGGACCTCGGCCTCCCCAAGGGCCAGCCCCGGCTCGATCCCCTTCAAACGCCTCAGGTCCTCGATCTTCTGAAGCGGCCGCTCGAGCTTGTTGCACCGCGTTGTGGTCAGTCGCTGGAATTCGTCCCGCGCGTCCTCGATCTTCCGGCCCATCTTGTCCATGGATTCCCGGAACTTCTGCCACTCCTTGTTGAAGCCTCCGATCAGCCGGAGCATATCGTTGGCCGCCTTGGCCGTCGTGAAGTTGTCCATCGCCTGGCGGATGACGGCCAGGATGGCGAATAGCGTGAAGGGCGAGCAAAGGATGACCTTGCTCCGGAGGGCCTCGTCGATCACGGCCGGATCGTTCTGGTTGATGAACGCGTAGACCTGCTCGTTGGGGATGAAGACCAGGACGTAATCCAGGGTCTCGTCCTCGGGATTGATGTAATCGCGGGTCGTGACCTCTTTGATCCGGGCCCGGACGTCCCGGAGGAACTGCCCCTTCTGGACCTCCCGCTCCATATCGTTCTCCGTCTCGAGGTAGCGAAGATAGCTCGAGAGCGGGAACTTGACGTCCATGTTGACCTTCCGCCCTTGGGGCAGGTTGAAGGTGTAATCGGGCCGGGACCCCGACCCTTCAAGCGCTCTCTGCTTGAGGTAATTGACCCCCTCGACGAATCCGGCCAGCTGGAGAACGTCCTCGGCCATCCGCTCTCCCCAAAGGCCCCGGGCCTTTGTCGAGACCAGGGCCTGGCGGAGGTGGTTCGCCGTGTCCTGGAGCTTGGCCGTCTGCTCGGCCGCGGTCTTCAAGTGGGCGCTGAGCTCGCCGTACTTCTGGACCCGGTCCTTCTCGAACCCTGAGACCAGGTCCTGCATTTTTTGGAGGTCGGTCCGCATGGCCTCGAGGGAGTGGTCGATCAGCTTTTTCTTGCTTTCGAGGTCCTTTTCCCCGGATTCGGTCATTCGGCCGAGCCGGGATTCCGCGAGCCTTAGGAATTCCTCGGAGGTCTTGTGCAGGGCTTCAAGCGAAAGGGCCCCGAGCGAGTCCTTGACCCGGACCAGGAAAGCCTCGAGGTCCTCGAGCTTCTCGCTCTCGGTCTCGAGGACGATCGCTTTGGCCAGCTCCCGGGACTGTTTTCTTTGGACAAGCTGGACGATAAGGACGACCGCGGCCCCGAAGATGCCGCCGCCGATGAACAGGATAATGCCGGTCGAGATCGTCATCCGCGGCCTCCTTGGTCCTCGCCCCGTCTCCTAGATCCCATCGTCATCGCCGGGCAGGCCCCCGTCCTCGCCGGCCTCCTTCTCCCTTTCCGCGTCCTCCATGGCCTTGTCGACCTCCTCGTCGAAGCCCTCGCCGGCCTCGTCGCCCATCTCCCGGCCCATCTTCTTCATCCACCGGGCCACGCTCTTCGGGTCGTTCTCGTCGAGGCCGGTGAGCGCGGACGGGTCGGCCAGGCTCTCCAGGCGGCTCTCTTCGGACTTCTTGACCATGACCCGCGACACGAGCTTGGTCATCGCCCGGCCGCCGCAATGCTGGCACACCGGCTCGACCGCCGCCGCGACCGAGAGGGTCACGACCGTCGTCTTCTTGCGGCAGTCCGCGCAGCGGTATTCGTAGATCGGCATCTGGATCAGGGCCCCCTCCGCCCAGCCGATCTTGATGAGCTCGATCCGGGCCGGATCGCTCGTCCCGAGGTGGTAGCGGGTATCGGCCAGCTGGATGTGGTGCGGGGTCATCGGCAAGGGCCGGTCG
>DATGDI010000067.1:0-2880 GCA_035310965.1 Methanomicrobiales archaeon | reverse complement strand
CATCCACCGACGTGAGGAGGTACGACCGGTCCCGGAGGGCGCAGCCCACCTCGTCCCTGAGGGAGACCATGGGATGGTGGTGCCCGATAACGAGGAGGTGGCCGAGGAGGGAGGGGTCCGGGTAGGTGTGGCCATGGAGGTACCCCACGCCGTCAATGAGGGCTCCCCGCATGGGCAGGAGCTCCCCGGCCCCAAGGAAGCGCTCGATCCCGCCGTCATGGTTGCCAGGCGCCACCCTGAGGGGCGCGCGGGAGCGGATCTCCCCGAGGAGAGTGGGGATTTCGCGGTACTCCTGGCGCGTGGTGAGGGGAACCGAGTGTTTCACATCCCCGAGGAGAAGGACGAGGTCGGGCCTTCCCGCCTCGATGCAGGCGAGGACACGGTCGAGCCTCCCCCGGGTCTGGCTCGGTACATGGACCCCGTGGGCGTCCAGGTCCGACTCGATCCCGATGTGGAGGTCGGCGATGACGAGGACTCTCTCGGTCCCCTCGATGACGAGGGCCGGTCCTTCGGGGAGGAAATGGAGGGCCATGGGATCACGCGAGCCTGAGGGTGCCCTTCCGGGGAGCGTAGCACTCCCCCTCGTCGAGGAGCTCCTTCACCGCCTGCTCTCCCTCCCCGGGACCGATCCCCTGCCGCCCGAGCTCCGCGAGGACCTCCCCGACGGGGATGGCCTCCCCCGGCCGTTCCGCGAGGAAGGTGAGGACGAGGGACTTCGGGTCCGCTCCCGGGGCGCGGGGCATCCCTCCCGGTGCGGGGGCAAGGGAGGCGAGGGCGGTGTCGATGATATCCGCGATCTCCCCGAGGAAGGAAGGAGTGATCCGGTAGTGGGCAATGGCCTGTGAGAGGACCGGGTCCTGCCTGGCGCCGGAGAGGGCGGCACACAGCCCTTCGAGCCGGCCGAGGGTCGCCCCGGCGGTCGCGATGACCCAGGTGTCACGCGCAACCCGGTCGGCGACGGCAACAGCCTCGGGGAAGAGGACCACCCCCCGGGCTTGTGACCGGGAAGAGAGGACGGGCGAGGCGGTCACCGCGATAAAGGCAGGGGGCTCGATCTTCGCGAGGGTGCCGGTAACCTCGGGGCGGTGCCACCCGCTGGAGAGGGAGAAGGCCCCTGTCGGATCGGCGACCCGGGCATGGAGGTAATCCCCCTCCTTCCCCTCCACCTCGGTGAGGGCCCCGGTGATGGCGAGTCTCCGGGGGACGAGGCCTGTAGGGGTGATGAGGGCGGGCCGGCCGTCTCCCCCAGCAGCCGGGACCACCAGGTCCGAGCGATCCAGCTCGGCCGCAAAGAGATACTCTACCCTCTCCCTCATCCTCGCCCCAGCCCGGTCCATGACCTCCGGGGTCTTCCCCTCAAAGCACCTTCACCCCGCAACTGAAATGATAATTAATATTCCCCAGCACACTGATACCTGTAGCCGGAGAGATCCATCCGGCGAACCGCGGGATCCGGGGATCCCGGTTCGAAAGGTACACATCCTTACAGATCTCTCCCGCACGCCGCTTATACTTGATCGCCCGAAGGGGGACCGAGGCTCGATGGAAGAGAACCACACCATCTGGATCGAGAAGTACCGCCCCACGAAGCTCGCCGAGATGGTGGGGCAGAGGGAGATTGTCGAGCGCCTCCAGTCCTATGTGAGGAGCCGCTCCCTGCCCCACCTCCTCTTCACCGGGAGCGCGGGGGTGGGGAAGACCACGGCGGCGGTGGCCCTGGCGCGGGAGTTTTTCGGCGAGACCTGGCACATGAACTTCCGGGAGCTGAACGCCTCGGACGAGCGGGGAATCGACGTGGTCCGAAACCAGATCAAACAGTTCGCCCGGACCTCCCCCCTCGAGGGGGCCTCCTTCAAGATCCTCTTCCTCGACGAGGCGGACGCCCTCACCCCCGACGCCCAGGCGGCCCTGCGCCGGACCATGGAGAGCTATGCCGCGACCTGCCGGTTCATCCTCTCCTGCAACTACTCCTCGAAGATCATCGACCCCATCCAGAGCCGGTGCGCCATCTACCGGTTCCGGCCCCTCGACCGGGGGGACATCGCCGAGGAGATCCGCCGGATCGCGAAGCGCGAGGGGCTCACCGTGCCTGAGAAGGCCATCGATGCCATCGCGTACGTCGCCCAGGGAGACATGAGGAAGGCCATCAACGCCCTCCAGGGAGCGGCCATCCTTTCCCCGGTCATCGAGGAGAAGATGGTCTACGAGATCGCCGCGAACGCCCGTCCCGAGGAGATCCAGGAGTTCCTGGACCTCTCCCTCGGGGGCGACTTCGAGGGGACCGAGCGGGTCCTCGACCGGCTCCTCCGGGAGAGGGGGATCGCCCCGGCCGAGCTCCTGGGCCAGTGTTACCGGGCCCTCGTCTCCCGGAAGATGGACCTCGCCCTGAAGGTCTGCCTCATCGACGCCCTGGGCGAGACAGACTTCCGGCTCTCGGAAGGGGCGGACAGCGAGATCCAGATGGAGGCCCTCGCCGCGCGGTTCGTCCTCGCCGCCAAGGGCGGGCGGTGAGCCATGGCGAAGGGCGCCGCGCGGGAGGAGCAGGTCCAGGCCGAGGTGACCGATGTCGCGGGCGAGTGGCGGAGGTTCCTCGTCCGGCGCTACAACCACCAGCTTGCCGGGCTCCAGCGGGAGTTCCCCCACAACCGCTCCCTGTACATCGACTACCGGACCATCCTCGCCCACGGCAGGCTTGCCGATGCCGTCCTGGAAACGCCGGGCAAGGTCATCGAGGATATCAGGGAGGCCCTGGTCCAGCACAAGACCATCGACGAGAAGGACCGGGACCGGGTGAATGTCCGGTTCACGAACCTTCTCGTGAAGACCCCGATCCGGAATATCCGGGCCGACCAGATGAACAGGTTTCTCACCGTGGAGGGG
>DATGDI010000066.1:0-3323 GCA_035310965.1 Methanomicrobiales archaeon | reverse complement strand
AAGAGGCCGTCCCGGATGGCATCGCTGATCCGGTCGCAGGAGTCCCTCGGGTCAATGGCGAGGCGCATCTCCTGCCGCATCGTGAGGGGGCCGGCGAACTCGGCGACCTCCATGGCCGGGCAGACCGAGACGCAGGCCAGGCACTCGATGCAGGAGCGCAGGGGCTTTAACGCCTCCACCTCCTCCCGGGAGGGGAGGCACACCTCCTCCTTTGGGGCAATGGAGGCCATCTTCACGAGGACGGGCTCCATGTCCACGAGGAGGTCCTTCTTCACCGGGAGGTTCAGCGGCTCGATGACCATCTCGTCCCGGGCCTCGGTCATGCAGGCGAGGACCGGTTCCCCGTCCACCCTGACGGCACAGGAGCCGCACTGCCCGGTGCCACAGCAGTACCGGTACGAGAGGGTCGGATCCTCGGCGTGGATGGCATGGAGGACGTGGAGGACCCGTGCTCCCTCCTCGACCGCGACATTGTACGTCTGGTACCGGGATCGGTTGTCCTTTGCGGGGTTGTAACGGTACACCGTTACCGTGAAGCGCTTCAAGCGGGCACCTCCTTTCGGGTCACGCGGGCACCTTCCTTTCTTCGATCCCTGCCTTGTGGAGGGAGATGTAGGTATGGCCGTATGGGGAGTTCGCCGCGTCCCAGCTCTGGAAAATGTCCGTCCGGAGGTGGGCCCCCCGGGACTCGCCCCTGAGGAGGGCCGACCGGATCACAATGGATGCCACGAGGCACATGTTCTGGACGGTGAAGCACTCGGCCCGGTTCAGCGGGGTCTGGGCGAGGAGCCTCTTCTTCCCGAGCTTGTCCACGTCGATGAGGGTCCGCTCCAGGTCCTGCACGTTCCGCGAGATCCCCGCCCCCTTCCACATGGCCTCCTGGAGCTTCTTTACAACGGAGACCGGGTTGACCATGCCGTTTTTGAACTCCTCGATCCGGCGCCGGTAGGGGTCGAGCTGCCGGGGATCGATCCGGATCCCCAGGGACGGGGCCTTCCCGGCCGCCTCGCCGGCCCTCTTGCCGAAAACCTGGGTCTCGGCGAGGGAATTCCCCCCGAGCCGGTTCGCCCCGTGCACCCCGCCCGCGGACTCCCCGCAGGCGTAGAGGCCGGGGACCGTGGTCTCGCACTTCGGGGTGATCCGCATGCCTCCCATGAAGTGGTGGGCCGTGGGCGAGACCTCCATCTTTTCCTTCCGGATATCGATCCCGAAGGCGAGGAACTGCTCCAGCATGAGGGGCAGCTTCTCCTCGATCTGCTTCGGCGGGAGCCGGGTCACGTCCAGGTACACGCCGTAGTGGGGGGTTCCCCTGCCCTCGGCGACCTCCCGGGCGATGGACCGGGCGACCACGTCCCGGGTCGAGAGCTCCATCCGCTCGGGGTCGTACCGTTCCATGAACCGCTCCCCCTTCGCATTTACGAGGATGCCCCCCTCCCCCCGCACCGCCTCGGTGACGAGCCGGCCCCGGGCGTCGTAGGGGTAGACCGCCCCCGTGGGGTGGAACTGGACCATCTCCATGTCGATGAGCTCGGCCCCCGCCCGGTAGCCCATGGCAAACCCGTCGCCCGTGCCTGTCGCGGAGTTGGTGGAGATGTCGTAGATCCTCGCCGCCCCGCCGGTGGCGATGATGGTGGAGTCGGCCTGGAAGGCCATGAGCTCACCCTCCCGGTCGAGGGCGACAACCCCGACCACCCTCTCCCCCTTTTTCAGGAGGTCAATGACCGAGACCTCCTGGTGGACGGTGACGTTCCCCGCCCGGAGGCGCTCGAGGAGGGTCATCATGATCTCGTGCCCGGTCCGGTCCCCGGCGTAGCAGGTCCTCGGGATCCGCTGCCCGCCGAAGGATCGCTGGGCGAACCCGCCGGCATCGGTCCGGTCAAAGACAGCCCCCCATTTCACGAGCTCGCGGAACCGGTCCGGCGCCTCGTTCACCAGGATGTCGGCGAGGACCGGGTCGTTCAGGTAGGCCCCGCCCCGGATGGTGTCCTCCTTGTGGAGGACGCAGGAGTCCCCTTCGCCGAGGGCGGCGTTGTACCCCCCCTCCGCCATGGGGGTGCACCCTCCCTTTCCCGCGAGGGACTTCGAGACGAGCACCGTGTCCCCGTACTGCTCGGCCTCGATGGCCGCCCTCACGCCGGCGCCGCCGCTCCCGAGAACGAGGACGTGACACTCCACCGTATCGACTGCACGCATCTTATTAGTACATGGATCGCATATAGATAAAAACTGTCAGGATTACGAGGGGATCTATGAGGCTTCTCATGAAATTCGGCGGCACATCCGTGGGAGACGGGGACCGCATGAAAAAGGTCGTGGACATCCTCGAGCCGTACCACGAGGAGGGGAACGAGCTCGGGGTGGTGGTCTCCGCCATGTCCGGGGTGACGAACCAGCTCATCGAGATGGCAAACGAGGTCGTGACCTGTAAGGAGAAGCCCGGGATCGAGCCCTTCATCACCCAGCTCCGTGACCGGCACCGGAAGGCCCTCGAGGTTGCAGCCCCCGACTATGTCGAGGAAACCGGGAGGATCCTGGACGGGAGGCTCTCGGACCTCCGCAACATGTTCGTGGGCCTGAACAACCTGCGGGAGCTCACCCCCCGGTCCCGGGACTACCTCATTTCCTTCGGCGAACGCCTCTCCGCCCCGGTCCTCCGGGCCGCCCTCAGGCAGCGGGGTATCCCCTCCGTGGTCCTGGACGGCTGCGAGGCGGGGCTCGTCACCACCGCGACCCACGGCGACGGGATCGTCCTCCCCGAATCCGAGGGAAAGATCCGGTCCCGGGTCCTCCCCCTCCTCCAGGACTCGGTCCCGGTCATCATGGGCTACATGGGCTGCACTTCACAGGGGATCACGACGACTCTCGGGAGGAGCGGCTCGGACTACTCCGCGACGGTGGTCGGGGCGGCCATCGGGGCCGACGAGATCTGGATCTGGACCGACGTCGACGGGATCATGACCACCGATCCCCGCCTCGTCCGGGAGGCCCGGGTCCTCCCGACGGTCTCGTACCTGGAGGCCATGGAGCTCTCCTACTTCGGAGCGAAGGTGATGCACCCCCGGTCCATCGAACCGGCCATGAGGAAGGAGATCCCCATCCGGGTGAAGAACACCTTCAGCCCCACCCAGCCCGGGACCTGCATCACGAAGGAGAAGCGGAAGGACCGCCGGGTGGTGAAGGCCCTCACCCACATCACGGGGGTCGCCCTCATCAACGTGAACGGGGCCCAGATGATCGGGAGACCGGGCGTCGCCCGGGCCATCTTCACCGCCCTTGCAGAGAAGGAAGTGAACGTCATGATGATCTCCCAGGGATCCTCGGAG
>DATGDI010000065.1:0-5390 GCA_035310965.1 Methanomicrobiales archaeon | reverse complement strand
GAACCGCATGAACCTGCAGCTCCTAGAGGAACGGCCCTTCAGGAACGGGAGGGTATTCCTGAGATACAGGCCGGTCTGAAACTGTCTACTAAGTCGCTCCCTGAGGATAGCAAAAGATCTCAAACTATCTCCCGATCCGAACTACATTGCCATTTTCCGGACGCTCCTGGGGGTTCGCTCCGCTCACCCCCGCCGCTTCGGCCTCCCCAAATGGAGATAGGCATCTAATTCCGTTAGACGTCATCATGAATTCCGGACACGGGGGGGTGCCCGTGCGGCGGGGTGGCGTAGCCCCCCGAGAGCACCCCACGATGAAATTGACCCGAAATTATACCTCCGGTAGGGACTTGCACAAAACCTTATGACCGCCGGCTTCCTTTAATTACAGGCTGAACGAGGAAGGTCAAGAGTCATGGCACGGTTTCCCGAAGCGGAGGCACGCCTCCTGAATGTGAAGATCTGCATGCGCTGCAATGCGAGGAACGCCCTCCGCGCCACCCACTGTCGCAAGTGTAACTACACCCACCTGCGGCCCAAGAACAAGGAACGGAAGGACTGAATAATTTCTATTTTTTGTTCGTTTTTTCCTTCATCAAGGAAGATCGATCGGAAAGCTGATCCCGGGTGTTCACGCGCTGTAGTAGGTGACCTTCTTCCCTTTTTCGCTGTACTCGCCGCGGAAAGTCTCGATGTTCCGCTTGTACCCGATCCGCTCGATGACGCCCATCTCCCTGAGGCGCTCCCTGACCCGCATTACATCGGTCTCGTCGGCCCAGTCGCGGGTATAGACGTAGATCACCTTCCGCTCATCCCTGGACTCGGGGTTCGGCTTCGAGGTGGACACCTTCGCGGAGATCCCGAGCTCCCCCGACGCCGTCGCGTTCCGGATCTTCCGCCAGAGCTCATCCACCCGGTCGTCCTGGAGAAAGATCAGCCATTTCCCGGCCTTCTCATCGTCCATGTCCTCACTCCGGACGTCCGGGGGGTCCTGGACGATCCAGTACATCAGGGTGGTCTTTGTGGGGACGACCCCCTCCCCCTCGGTGAGCAAGGCGTAAAGGGTATCGGTGGATCCGAACCGGACCCTGAGGGATTCGGCGAGGGCCGGGTAATCCGAGGCAAACCTGGCGAAGGTGGCCGTGAAGGCCGGCCTGAAGTCGGAGCCGGCCTCGACGAGCTCGAAAAGGGGCCTGCCCTCCTCCCTGAGTGCCCGGGAGAGGAGGATCTCGAAGAGGCCGTATGCCACGTCAGAAAGGTCCTCTTCCTCTGCCTCGCCCATACAATCCAGTGTCGGACGCTCCTCTGTAAAAGGTTACCCATGGCGAGGCCAATCATCTCAGGAGCTGGTGAAGTCCTCCCTGTCCGATGGATCATCCACGGTGTTCGGGAGGGTATGACTGCCGGGATACTCCCTTCCCATCCGCGCCGAAGATCCGGAGGTGCTGAAAGCCACAGATATCTGCTGGTTTGTCTCCCGCTGCCACGAAAATGCCCCGAATTGCCCATGGTCGAATGTATTAAGAAGAGGATTCTCCAATCATAGGAATACCATGCAGTGGAAACGCGATTTCGGACTCACCATGCGGGTCTGGTTCACGATGTTCCTCCTCCTCATCGTGTACCTCATCTTCCTCACGGTGCTCTCGGCCCTCGGGGTGGGGGTCGGGGGGCTCATCGTCGTGGCCGGGGGGCTTGCTTTTGTCCAGTACTTCTTCTCGGATAAGCTCGTCCTCTGGACTACGAGGGCGCGCATCGTGCAGGAGCAGGAGTACCCCGAGCTCCATGCCATGGTCGCCCGCCTGGCCGCCGCGGTGGATCTCCCCACCCCGAAGGTCGCCATCGTCCAGACCCCGGTCCCGAACGCATTCGCCACCGGCCGGAGCCCGAGCCATGCCGTCGTCGCGGTGACCGACTCCATCCTCCGGCTCCTCTCCCCGAAGGAGCTCGAGGCGGTCATCGCCCACGAGCTCTCCCATGTGAAGAACCGGGACGTCCTCACCCTCACCATCGCCTCCTTCCTCGCCATGGTCGCCGCCATCATCATGCAGAACGCCTGGCTTTTCTCCATGGGCAGCCGGCGGGACCAGGGGAACCCCTGGCTCATCGCCTGGATCGTCGCCATCGTCGTCTGGCTCGTCTCGACCCTTCTCATCCGCGCCCTCTCCCGGTACCGGGAGTTTGCCGCAGACAGGGGAAGCGCGATTATCACGAGGAGGCCCAATGACCTCATCACGGCCCTCGAGAAGATCAGCCAGCGGATGGACTACGTCCCCCCGGAGCAGAAGCAGGCCGTCGAGGGGGCGAACATGTTCTACATCATTCCCGCCCTCTCGGGCCGGAGCATCATGGAGCTCTTCTCCACCCATCCGCCCCTGGAGAAGAGGGTCGCCGCCCTCGAGAGAATCGAGGCAGAGCTGGCCTCCGGGGTATAACCTCCCTTTTCCCCTCCCCGGGGTTCCTCGATGCCCGCCGCTCTGCACCGGGAAAGGCCGGTCATCGCCGTCGACCTGGGTGCCACCACGACCCGCGTCGCCCTGATCGCGCCCGACGGGGAGATCCTCACCCGGCTCGCCGCCCCCACGCCGGGAGCCGGGGATTCTCCGAAGGTCATCACGGATCACCTGGCCGGACTCGTCAGGAGGATTCTCCCCGCCGGTCGCCGGTCGGCCCCGGCGGCCATCGGGATCTCGGCGGCCGGGCCCATCGAACACCGGCGGGGGGCGGTGGTCGGGCCCCCGAACCTCCCTTTCCGGGAGATCCCCCTCGAGGGTCCTCTTGGCGATGAGTTCGGCCTCCCCGTCCGGCTCGCGAACGACTGCCACGCGGGGGTCCTGGGGGAGGTATCTTTCGGGGCCGGCGCAGGCTGCCGGGATCTCGTCTACATCACCCTCTCGACGGGTATCGGGGGCGGGGTCATCTGCAACGGGAGGCTCGTCCTCGGCCGTGAGGGGAACGCCGCCGAGATCGGGCATTTCCACGTCGACAGCACCTGGAACCTTCCCTGCGGCTGCGGGGGATCCGGCCATTGGGAGGGGTATGCCTCGGGGCGGTTCCTCCCCCGGTTTTTTGCCCGGTGGTCCGAGGCCAGCGGATTAAGGGTAACGGATATGCCCGTGTCTGCCGGGGAGATCTTTGCCGCGGCGAGGAGGGGAGAGCCCGGTGCCCTCCGCTTCCTGGAGGCCCTCGGTACCATCAACGGCCGCGGGATCTCCGACGTCATCGTTGCCTACGATCCCGCCCGCATCATCCTGGACGGCTCGGTGGTCCTCCGGAACGAGGATTTCATCCTCCCGTACCTCCTCCCCCGCATCGACCGGTTCCTCCCCCTTCCGGAGATACGGCTCACCGCCCTGGACGGGCTTGCCCCCCTCCTCGGGGCATCGGTCATTGCCCGGGGCTACGACACCCCGCTTGGGTCGCTGCTGCCCCGGTGAAGGCCTCCGGGAAGGCTTATCGTCCGGGGGGATTAGCTCAGGGTGGTCCATGAAAATGAAATCCTCCCTTTCCCATCTCCGGCATCTCCGGGGAATGATCCGGGACCTCAGGCCCCGGTACGAGGAGGACCTGGGTCTCCTCGTTGGCATCCCGAGTGTTAGCTCCGAACCGGATCATGCCCGGGATGTCCGCCGCTGCGCCGAAGCGGCCGCCGGTCTCCTCCGGCGGTCCGGGGCGACCGCCGGGATCGTACCGACCGACGGCCACCCGGTCGTCCATGCCGCCCTCGGCACCGACCCCGGGAACCCGACGGTGGCCATCTACAATCACCTCGATGTCCAGCCGGCCGATCCCGGAGAATGGAACTCCGATCCCTTCACCCTCACCATCTCCCGCGGACGCTACCGGGGCCGGGGTGCGACGGATGACAAGGGCCCGGCCCTTGCAGCCATGACCGCGGCGGCGATGGCCCGGGAGGCGGGAATTCCCCTCAACTTCCAGTTCCTCTGGGAGCTCGAGGAGGAGATCGGGAGCCCAAACTTCGCGGCCTTCCTTCGCAAAAGGAAGGAGAGGATTCCCGCGGACTCCATCCTCGTCTCCGACACCATCTGGGCCGACCGGGGCATGCCCTCCATCCCCTACGGCCTCCGGGGCCTCCTCCCTGTGACCCTCACCCTTGAGACCGGCCGGGCCGATGTCCACTCCGGCGTTGCGGGAGGGGCCGCCCGGAACCCCCTCCTCGAGATCTCCGGGCTCCTCGCCGAGTGCTGCGAACCGGAGACCGGGCGGGTCAGGATCCGGGGATTCTACGACGGGATAGAGGATCCCGGGGACGAGCGGGTGAAGGAGTTCCTCGCTGCCTCGGGTTTTTCGAGGGAGAGGTTCGCCCGGGACCTGGGGCTTGCCTCCCTCCGCCACAACCTCGCCACCGACCTGGACGTGGTACAGGCCATCTCCGCGAGGCCCACCTTTGAGGTTCACGGCATTTCCGGAGGCTACGCCGGCCCGGGTTCGAAGGCCATTGTCCCCCACCTTGCCGAGGCGAAGGTCTCCATGCGCCTCGTCCCGGACCAGGATCCGGCACGGATCGCCCGGCTCTTCAGGGAGTTCGTGAAGCGGCAGAATCCCGATGTCCGGGTGGTCTTTGCACCCGCCCTCGAGCCCTATCTCGGTGACCACCGGGGGCCCTATGCCCTGGCCGCCCGCTCGGCGATGAGGGAGGCCTTCGGGAGAGAGCCGGTCTTTTCCCGTGAAGGGGGATCCATCGGCGCCGTGGTTGCCATGGACCGGATCCTCCGGGTCCCCATCAGCTTCCTCGGTCTCTCCCTTCCCTCCCACGGGTACCATTCCGTGAACGAACACTTCGACTGGGGGCAGGCCTCGGGAGGGATCCTCGCGTTCCTCCTGTACTTCGAGGCCATCGCCCGGATCCCCCGTTCCCGCCGACGCTGGGTCAGGAAAGGCTAATCACCCTTGAAGCAATATTCATGAGATGCTGCATCGATGATCTAGAGGCATGATATTGGCCTTCCAAGCCAATAGCCCGGGTTCGAATCCCGGTCGATGCATGGGGGCTCGTGGTCTAGTCGGCTATGACGTCGCTTTCACACGGCGAAGATCCTGAGTTCGAATCTCAGCGGGCCCATTCCCTTTTACCCGAAAGCCGGACGGAGGCGATGAACATGTACTGTTCTCCCTCCGGGTACCCGGGAGATGGCCCGGTTCATTCTATCGTGGTTTATAACCCGTTAACCCGATTGCCCTTCATGAGAATATACACGGCCCTCTTCGTTTCCCTGCTGATGGTTTCGATCTTTGCTGCGGGTTGTACCTCCCCGGGTACTCTCCCGCAAACCCAGCCGGTTGTGACACAGAACACCTCTGCAATGCAGGTTTCCGGTTCCTCTGTCCCGCCGGAACAGCTCGTGGCCTTCGTCGAGAAGGCCTACGAATTT
>DATGDI010000064.1:0-2739 GCA_035310965.1 Methanomicrobiales archaeon | reverse complement strand
AATATCGATATCCTCTTTTCCCCTGATCTGATGGGCTACCTCTCCGGGAGACATCTGAAAGGCGGGTGTTTCTACCGGACGAACCGGATCGACGTGGATGCTGATGTGCCGGCGGGGGCGCCCTCACGGGAGAGACTCGCTTACTGCGGATCCCACGTTATCCGGATAAACTCGAGGTACTTCTGGTCGACAACCGGGAACCTGGGGGCCCTGCTGGCCGACATTTCCAGGAACCCCGGCCTCGTCGGGTACTACCTGAAAAACCTCGTGTACAAGTTCAGGATCCCCCGGCTGCACTACAATGCCTGCGGCGACTTCACCCTCATGGCGAAGGAGGACTGGGACGCCCTCCGGGGATACCCCGAGCTCGAGATGTATTCCCTCCACATCGACAGCCTTTTCCTCATGGCCGCCTCTGCCTCGGGGCTTCGCGAGCGCGTCCTCGACAGCCCCTGCGAGATCTACCACATCGAGCACAGCATCGGATCGGGCGTCACACCGGGGATGGGACAGAAGATTCTCTTCGAGAGGCTCGACGGCGAGGGTATCCCGTACCTGTCGTGGCGGGACTGCGTAAGGCTCTTTCAGAACCTGAAGAAACAGGCGAGGGGGAAGGATGGAACGATTCACTGCAATAATGACTCCTGGGGTCTCCCGGATGCATCCCTTCCCGACCACCAGGTGACCGCTTGTCCCTGAACGGGAAACCCCGGGAGTCCTCCGCCGCACCCGGATCGAAAGGTAAAGAAGGCTGTCAGGGGAACGTATAGTGAAGGCAATGACTGGCGATCACCTGGGGGCACTCTGGAAATACCGCCAGCTCGTCTGGACGATAGCATGGGGAGACTTTAAGTGGCGATATAAGAATTCCATCCTCGGGTACTTCTGGTCGCTCCTTGAACCCCTCATCATGTTCATCATCCTCTACATCGTCTTCTCGAACCTGATGCGGGTACAGGTTGAATACTACCAGCTCTTCCTCCTCCTGGGCATCATCATGTGGAATTTCTTCACCAAGGCGACGAACCTCGGCCTCAATGCCATCGTCGGAAAACCGAGCCTCATCCAGAGGGTGTATTTCCCAAGGGACGTCCTCGTGATCGCGGGGGTCATTACGGCGATGCTTCAGAGCCTCTTCGAGTCGGTGGTGTTCATCCTCTTCATGGTCTACTTCGCGGTTCCCCTCTCCTGGAATATCCTTTACCTCCTGTACATCCTCGTCATCTACTTCATGCTCGCCCTCGGCGTGGCCCTTGGTATCTCGGCCCTGAACGTGTATTACCGGGATATCCAGTTCATCTGGGTCGTGATCCTCCAGGCAGGATTCTTCATCACCCCCATCCTGTACCCCCTCTCGATCTTTTCTCCCCAGATGCAGGCGATCTTCCGGTTGAACCCGATCGCCCAGATCATTGTCACCTCCCGGGACGTGATCCTGTACTCGGTCCCACCCTACTGGGTTTCCCTGGCCTATGCCGGAGTTGCCTCGCTGATCGTCTTCATTGCCGGGTACGTCATATTCCTGAAACTCGAGCCCCGGTTCGCGGAGGCGATGTGATGCCCGCGGTCTCGGTCTCGCACCTCTCCAAGGTGTTCCGGATACCTCATGAGAAACGCGACACCCTGTTTGCGGCCCTGACCGGCCTCGTGAGGCCTCCCAATTACGAAAACCTGTACGCCCTCCGGGACATCAGTTTTACCGTCGATGAAGGGGAGATGTTCGGGGTCATCGGCGAGAACGGGAGCGGGAAGAGCACCCTCCTCAAGGTCCTCGCACGGATCATCCGGCCAACCTCAGGGAGCATCGAGCTCACGAAGACGGTGACCCCGTTCCTTGAGCTGGGGGTCGGGTTCCAGGTTGACTTCACTGCCGTCGAAAACATCAGGGTGTACGGGATGATCATGGGCCTTTCCAAGAGGGAGATCGACGGGAAGATCGATGAGATCCTCAAGTTCGGGGGCCTGGAAAAGTTCCGGGACACCAAACTGAAAAACTTCTCGGCGGGCATGTACGTGAGGCTCGCCTTCTCCACAGCCATCCAGACCCGCCCGGAAATTCTCCTCCTCGACGAGGTGCTCGCCGTCGGGGATCTCGATTTCCAGAGGAAGTGCCTCTCGGTCCTCGAGAAATTCAAGAGGGAGGGGGTGACCATCATCTTCGTTTCCCATGACCTCAATTCGGTGAGGCAGCATTGTAACCGGGCACTCCTCCTCAGCAAGGGGGAGCAGGTGATGATGGGAGAGACAAAGGAAGTGGTGGACCGGTACGAGAAGGGTGTTCAATGAAGACCTGCATAAAGGATGGCACCCCCAAGTTTTAATGCACCGGAAAATTGCATAGTACCATCGATGCATCACCGCATTTTCATCACGGGTGGAGCCGGATTCATCGGGAGCAACTTCATCCGATACATCAGGAGAAGCCACCGGGATGCTTCCATCCTGAACTTCGATAAACTCACCTATGCCGGAAACCTGAAGAATCTCGAGGATGTTCCGGCAGGAGGTGATTACACCTTCGTGAAAGGGGATATTTGCGATAAGGATGCTGTATTTCAGGAATTTCAGCGCTTTGCCCCGGACATCGTGGTCAACTTTGCGGCCGAGTCTCACGTGGACCGGAGTATCATCGACTCCTCCGAATTCATCAGGACCAACATCTTCGGGGTGAAGATAATGCTCGACGCGGCGATGAAGTACGGGGCAGAGAAGTTCATCCAGATCTCGACCGATGAGGTG
>DATGDI010000063.1:0-1723 GCA_035310965.1 Methanomicrobiales archaeon | reverse complement strand
GCCGCAGTCGTCGGGGCAGTCAACAACCTCCTCGCCTGCGGTGCGGTACGACCGGACCATATCTACGAGATGACCGTTTCAGGGAACAGCGTGATGCGGGATCTCTTCCTCGGCCGGGCGGTCGACAGGCTGGGAGTCTTCCCCTTCGAACCTCTGTCCACCTCCGCGGTGAACACCGGCGCGTCGGGACTCGGGATCGCCATCCATCCCGGGGGGAATGTCTATGCCCTTCCCCTCATCGGCCATTTCGTGGGAGCCGATACCCTCGCTCTCATCCTCGCCACAGAAATGCACGAGAGGGAAGAGGTGACCATGGCGATCGACATCGGGACGAACACCGAGATCGCCCTCGGGAACCGGGACCGGATCCTCGTCACCTCCTGTGCCTCCGGCCCGGCCTTCGAGGGCTCGGGGATCGCCTGCGGGACGGGCTCGGTGGAGGGGGCGATCCAGCGGGTGGAGATAGCCGCCGGGGGAAGGATCTCCAGCGAAACTATCGGGGACGGGCCCCCGGTGGGTATCTGCGGCTCGGGGCTCATTGATTCCCTCGCCGGGCTCCTGGAGCACGGGATCATCGACCGGACCGGCAAATTCACCGGAGGGCGTGAGCGTTTCACCCTCGCCGAAGGGGACCCGGCGGTGTACCTCGACGGGAGGGATCTGGACAGCCTGAAGCTCGCAAAGGCCGCTGTCGCGGCAGGAGCGAAGATCCTCCTTGACCGGGCGGGGATCGGGGCAGACTCCATCTCCCGGCTCTTCCTTGCGGGGGCCTTCGGGACATATATCGATGTGGCCCATGCAAAACGCATCGGGATGCTCCCCGACGTGCCACTGGAAAAAGTGATGAAGGTGGGAAACGCCTCCGTCGAGGGAGCGGCCATGGTCCTCCTCTCCCGGGAATGCCGCGAGAAGGCGGAGGAGCTGGCCGGAAGGATCACTCACGTGAGCCTGGAGCAGGACCCGTCCTTTCAGGACCGGTTCGTGGAGGAGCTTGCGTTCCCGGAAAAATGACCTCTTGAAATGACCCCCGATGGACGCTCCTCAGGACTCGCCTTCGGCTCATCGCATCCTGATGGGTGCTCCATACTCGGGGATATTCATCCCCTCGTATGCCCCCGAGAGCGACCGGGTTCTTCAGAAAAGCTACTCTGCTTATAGTTGAGAAAGGAGAATATACGACTACGTCGGTGAGCCCTTCCTCAGCTTCACCCGTCCCCCCGCAGCCTCCACCTTCCCCTCTCCAGCGAGCTCCTCCAGGTAGAGGTCCACCGTACGCCCGGCGGTGCACCCTTTTTCTCGCCCCTCCCAGCGGGCCTGGGGAGATACAACCCTCACTTTCAGGTCATCGATGCTCATCTCCCCGGCATCGGAGAGGATCCGGAGGATGACCTCCTTTGTCGTGGGGATGCCGCAGGCCGCGAAGGCCGCGTCCTTCAGGAGGTCCCCCGCCTCCTGCATGACGGGGTAGAGAGGGTCCATCTCCGCGAGGCAGCAGTGTTCTGCATTCTCGTTGTGGTGCTCCTCGTAGCACCGTTTGAGGATTTCGTCAGGATCGCAGGGCAGTCCCTCGAGCCTGAGCGCCGCAGAGGAGGCCGTGCCGCAGGGGGTGTCGCGGACGACGGTCACCCCGGTGATGCGGCGGGATTCCGGATCGACGGTTGCCCGGAGGACGGGTCTCCCGAACCGTCCCGCGAATTCCCGGACCAGGTCATTCCCGCTCCCG
>DATGDI010000062.1:0-1546 GCA_035310965.1 Methanomicrobiales archaeon | reverse complement strand
AGACCGGCCTGGGTAAAGGTATCGGCGGAAGAAACTCCGACACCGCCGCCGGTACCCATAACGCCCACCCGGCGACCCTGGGGAGCACCGAGATGGAGGAAAGCGAGGATCACGTCCGTCATCTCTTCCAGGGAAGTCACCTTCACCGCACCGCTCTGTCGGAAGAGGGCCGACCAGATGTGTTCGCCTCCGGCGAGGGAGCCCGTGTGAGATGCCACAGTCCGTGCCCCAGACTCCGTCAGGCCCCCCTTCATGATGATGACGGGCTTTACCCGGTTGATCTCCGTGATCTGGTGGAGGAGCTTGCCCCCGTCCCGGACTCCCTCGAGATACAGGGCAATGATCTTCGTTTCGTCGTCGTGGGCAAGGTACTCGAGGAAATCTGTGCTGTCCAGGGTGAGGGCATTCCCGTATCTGATGGCCTTGCTGAAATAGATACCGAACTGCTCCGCATAGACCACCAAGTCACCGGTAAGGCCACCGCTCTGACTGACGAAGGCGACAGGGCCGCTCTCGGCAGGGGCCGGGATCGAAGTAGTGAGCCGGAGCTTGGGATTATAAATCCCCATGCAGTTGGGGCCGATGACACGGAGACCACCCCTTTCCGCGATCTCCTCAATTTCCTTCTGGAGTCTGATACCTTCCTCTTCTCCCGTCTCCTTGAAGCCGGCGGTGAAGATGTGAACATTCCTGTTGCCCGAAGCGGCACAGTCCTCCAGTGCCGCCGGTACCCGCGGCGCCGGAATGGAAATGATGACGAGATCCACTTTCTCCGGCAGGGAGAGGAGATCAGGGTAGACCTTGAGACCCTCTATTTCATCGGCCCCGGGATTGATAGGATAGAGACGCCCCTGATAACCGAAGTTCTTGATGATTCCCATCAGGTTCTGCCAGCTATCATCCGAGGCGCGTTTGGCACCGACAATGGCGATGCTTTCGGGTGCGAGCATCGCATCGAGAAAGGAGAGGTCACGCCTCACGTGGCCAGGGACGGGTTTCGTTTTCTCACCGAGGACGACGAGGGCGTCCACAGCAGTGACCCAGCCGTCGGGTGCGACGATGAGGGGATTGATGTCCACCTCAGCCACCTCGGGATGCTCCACGCCCAGGCGGGACAAGCCCCCGAGGGCGCGGATGATCTGCTCCCGGTTTGCCGCCTCTTCACCGCGAAACCTGCCCAGGAGAGCCGATGCCCTAAGCTCGTCCAGCATGCGGCCGGCCTCTGCCTCATCGAACGGCGCGATCCGGAACGAAACATCCTGCAGGGTTTCGGTAAAGACACCGCCCAGACCAAACATCACCACCGGG
Organism: Methanomicrobiales archaeon; assembly: GCA_035310965.1. GTDB lineage: Archaea > Halobacteriota > Methanomicrobia > Methanomicrobiales > JACTUA01 > JACTUA01. The sequence continues at coordinate 238 of DATGDI010000062.1, read as the reverse complement.
CCGAACTGGCCGTCACGGACGAGACCTGCCACGAACTCCCGCCTACCTGCGACCAGGGGCTGCACGAGGAAACCCTCGAGATCGTTGCCTGCCGCTTTTGCAATCTCCCCCGCTGCCGCAAGGACCTCTTGCTCATCCTTCAGGTGCAGCCGGACGAGCCCCCGCTCCGTCTTGTGGGTGATCTTCGGGCCCAATCCCTTAAGGACTACAGGAAACCCGATAGAGGCGGCCTTCGCCG